>CAJXUU010000211.1 GCA_913061325.1 uncultured Saprospirales bacterium
AGATTTCTGCCTGTCTCGTGGGCTCGGAGATGTGTATAAGAGACAGGTATAGAAGTGAATCAAGGTGAGATTGTAGGATTGCTTGGTCCAAATGGAGCGGGTAAAACTACTACATTTTATATGATGGTAGGCTTTGTACAACCAAATGCGGGACATGTATATCTTGATGGAGAAGATATAACAGGATTGGCCATGTATCGTCGAGCTCAAAAAGGTTTAGGTTATTTGCCTCAAGAACCTTCTGTGTTTAGGAAGCTTTCTGTTGAGGATAATATTTCTGCCATCTTAGAAATGACAGATCTATCTAAAGCAGAACAAAAAGACAAATTAGAATCGCTTATAGATGAATTTGGCTTACATAAAGTACGAACAAATCTCGGCGATTCTCTTTCTGGTGGTGAGAGAAGACGGACAGAGATAGCGAGATCATTAGCATCTAGCCCCAAATTTATTCTACTCGATGAGCCATTTGCAGGAATTGACCCGATAGCTGTGGAGGATATTCAATCTATAGTTGAAAAATTAAAGGATAAGAATATTGGAATCTTGATAACGGATCATAATGTACAAGAAACATTGAGTATTACAGAAAGAGCCTATCTTATGTTTGAAGGAAATATTTTGAAGACAGGAACAGCGGAAGAGTTGGCAGCCGATGAAATGGTTAGAAAAGTGTACCTCGGTCAGAATTTTGAATTAAGAAAGAAAGTTCCTGGATTACGTAAAAAGAGTATAGATGAATCCAATGAAGATTCCAAGAACTTTCAACCTGAGAATTTGGACCGTGAGGAAACTGACAAAAAGAAAGTTCCTGGGACACGCGAAATGAACAAAAAGGGAAACCTTGAAGGTTCTACGAACGTTGAATCTAAAAAGTCTGATCTTGATGAGACGAACATAAAGAAAAGCGGTCAAAGTGAATAAGCTACTAATATCAATTTCAATAATTTCTGCGATTGTCGTTTTTAATAGTTGCGATAAGCCCGAACGAACGATAATGACAAGCGAAGAAAAGGCTATGCTCGATAGTTTATATGCTAAACGTGTATCCGGTGTAAGGAAGAAGGCCGATTCTATTTGTAAAGCACGATATCAATCAATTTTCGATTCTGCAAAAGATTCTTTCTACCAAAGTTATGTGAAAGAAATTGAGGCAATCTTAAATGGAGAAGGATGATGTTTGATAAAAAGCGTACATATAAATCAGTGATAGGTGTTCTTTGTATTATAAGCATGATAATATTGTTTTCATTTTCTCAAGGAGATAAAACAGAGCCTGAATCTCAAAAAATAAATTCTATTCCTCCGTTGGTGCAACAAAACCTAACAGCGAAGCTTGATAAATTTAAAAGAACAATTCTAGATAAATGTAAACGAGAAGCTATTGAAGAAGCTGAAATATTTGTAGATAGTTTAGTCTCTGTGGAACTCAGTTTGCTATCAAGTGACACGATATCTTTCCCAGCTAAGCCAGTTAGACCAGTATTACCAGAAAAGATAATTCTGAATGACAGTACACTTATTGATCCTATCTTTTAATATCAATAATAAGAGAACGCTCCTCATTGAAGATATTTAAATATATTAGCGATGTGAAGAGTATCAATCTTATCATAGAGAAAATAGGGAATACGGTATCATGGCTCAATGTAGCTCTTATCATCTTAATTTGTTTGGATGTCTTATTTCGGTATTTCTTTTCATTTTCAAAAAATTGGATATTAGAATTGGAGTGGCACATGTTTGCACTTGTGTTTTTGCTAGGCAGCGCTTATGCATTGCAAGCAGATAAACATGTGAGGGTTGATGTGTTTTATCAGAACTTCTCAGAAAAAACTAAAACGATTGTAAATCTTTTTGGCACTCTAGTCTTTCTTATACCGTGGTGTTATTTGGTAATAACAACCTCTTATAAATTTGCTAATAATTCTTGGTACATCAAAGAAGGTAGTAATCAGCCAGGTGGACTTCCAGCAAGGTATATTATTAAAGGGATGATCGTTGTAGGGTTCATTTTATTGGCAATGCAAGGAGTATCTCTTATTATCAAATATTCGAATCAATTAATCCGTAAAGAATGGAAATAATCGGCATCATTATGTTTCTGGTCATTTTTATTCTAATTCTATTTGGGTATCCAGTGGCTTTGACTCTTGCTGGGGTAGCTACTATCTTTGGTCTTTTGTTTGTGCCTGATTTTCTGGACTTACTTCCATTGAGAATCATGGGTGTAATGCAGAATTATGTCTTGATTGCTGTGCCTTTATTTATTTTCATGGGTTTGATGCTTGAGAAATCTGGATTAGCAGAATCGTTGCTTAAAACTATGGCAAAAATGTTTGGAACTGTTCGTGGAGGACTTGCAGTTTCGGTTGTTATAGTTGGTGCCTTACTTGCCGCTTCGACGGGGATTGTGGGAGCTACAGTTATAACCATGGGTTTAATCAGTTTACCTACTATGCTGAAGCAAAATTATGACCCAAAATTAGCAACTGGCGTAATAGCTTCTTCCGGAACTCTTGGACAAATTATTCCACCTTCGATAGTACTTATATTATTAGGTAGCGTGCTCAATGTTTCTGTTGGGAAAATGTTTTCTGCCGCGCTTGTTCCTGGGCTTTTGTTGGTCGGCATTTATGTTGCGTACATTCTAATAATTGCTAGATTAAGACCAGAAGTTGCTCCATTACCTGAGCTAGTTGAAGAAATAAAAGATAGGGCATTTTATATTAATGTTATAAAAGCATTTTTAATGCCATTGTTACTAATTTTGGCAGTACTCGGATCTATCTTTGCTGGTGTAGCTTCACCAACAGAAGCAGCGGCAGTAGGTGCATTAGGAGCTGTGATTTTAACTACCTTGAATGGAAAGTTTTCAATTGCTGATATCAAAGAAGTATCTCGAAGCACTACTCATCTTACCAGTATGGTTTTTCTTATTCTATTAGGAGCTACTACTTTTGCATTAGTGTTTAAAGGATTAGGTGGAGATACGTATCTGATTCAGATGGTTACTGGTGGAAACCTTAGCCCAACAGCGTTTTTATTACTGGTAATGTTAGTCGTATTCATAGCTGGTTTTTTTATTGATTTTATTGAGATCATATTCATTATTGTTCCAGTTGTTGCACCTATATTTATAGCCATGAAAATGGACTTGATTTGGATAGGTATTCTGTTAGCACTTAATCTCCAGACTTCTTTTCTTTCTCCACCATTTGGATTTGCATTGTTTTATCTGAAAGGAGTCGCTCCACCAGAAGTCACAACTGGTCAAATTTATAGAGGAATTATACCTTTTTTGATTTTACAGATTTTAGTATTGTTGTTGGTATTTTTATGGCCAGATGTGATTTATCTAGTTTAACTGAGATTATCATTATTCTACGATTCATACTTTCATTCTGTTTTCTACCTTAAAAGCTAGATGAGTAAATTATAGTATTCGAAAAATTTCTATTCAGCACAAGCTCCTCTCCATTCAAAATCATATATTTGTCTCCATAATGAAAGGAGGAAAGACAATACTAGCAAAAGAAAGGTTCAAACTTACGATAGAGAGGCTCTGCCATGAGTTGATCGAGAAGTATGAAGACTTTTCTGAAACATGTATCATTGGTGTACAGGAAAGAGGTGTGTTGTTGGCAGATCGAGTTATAGAACGCCTTAAAGTCCTTTCCCCAAAGATTACAATTGAATACGGCAAGTTAGATATTACTTTTTATAGAGATGATTTCAGAACTCGCACAGAACCTCTTAAGGCATCAAGCACTGAAATTGATTTCTTGATAGAAAATAAGAAGGTTATCTTGATAGACGATGTTTTATATACTGGCCGGACCATACAAGCTTCATTAGCAGCTTTACAAGATTTTGGAAGACCAGCACAAGTGGAACTTCTTACTTTAGTTGATAGACGATTTAACAGGCATTTACCCATATGTTCAGATTATACTGGGATAACAGTAGATGCTCTTGATGAAGCCTATGTTAAGGTAGAATGGGAAAACTTAGACGGACAAGATAGAATTCTTCTCTTTTCAGCAAAACGAAATAATTAAAGGAAGCGAATGGCAAATTCCACACTTAGCACCAAGCACCTCCTAGGTATCAAATATATCACAGCAGATGATATAAATTTGATTTTTAAAACAGCTGAGAATTTTAAAGATGTAATAAACAGACCTATCAAAAAGGTTCCAAGTCTAAGGGACGTTACCATAGCTAATCTTTTTTTTGAAAACAGCACACGTACGAGGATATCATTTGAATTGGCGGAGAAAAGATTAAGCGCTGATGTGGTTAATTTTTCTGCGGCCTCTAGTTCAGTTAAAAAAGGAGAAACATTACTTGATACTGTAAATAACATTCTTGCAATGAAGGTAGATATGGTTGTCATGCGGCATCCTGCAGCTGGAGCCCACCATTATTTATCTAAGCATATAGACGCAAATATCATCAATGCAGGTGATGGAACTCATGAACATCCAACTCAAGCTTTGCTAGATGCATTTTCAATGAGAGAGCAATTAGGCGATCTGAAAGGGAAGAAAATAGTTATTATCGGTGATATTATGCACAGTAGAGTAGCTCTGAGTAATATTTTTTGCTTGATTAAATTGGGTGCAAAAGTTAAAGTATGTGGCCCACCGACCCTAATACCAAAATATATTACTAGCCTTGGGGTAGAGGTAGAATATAGCATCAAAGATGCATTAGAATGGTGCGATGTAGCTAATATTCTCAGAATCCAATTGGAACGAATGGATATCAAATACGTACCAAGTCTGAGAGAATATGCTATGTATTATGGTGTTAATAAGAAATTACTAGACAGTATAAAAAAGAAAATAGTTATCATGCATCCAGGGCCTATTAATAGAGGTGTAGAATTATCAAGTGATGTAGCAGATTCTGAACAAGCAATCATTCTTGATCAAGTTGAGAATGGTGTGGCTGTAAGAATGGCTGTACTCTTTCTTTTAGCTGGAAATAGATCAAATTAATATTCAAAAAACAGAAAATCTGCCTTTAATGTTTTCTTTGGTATTAGAATTGATACCATAGTTAAAGAAATATTAACTTCGGAAATCGATATAACCTTCTGCAGATTCTTGCAGTTCTTTGCGTGGACGACAATACAATATAAAATATGAAATCATTATATACTTTACTTTTTGCTCTTATTGGTTTTTCAGTTATAGGCCAACATGATATCAATATCGAGCTTAAGAACTATGAAGGAGATACTGTGATTATTGGTAATTACTATGCTGATAAGCAGATGGTAAGGGATACCGTCTCAGGAAATAAAGGTAAGTTTGAATATGAGGGAAATGATACACTTAAGCCGGGGGTATACTTTGTATTGTTACCTGAGGATAATAATTTCATGCAGTTTTTTCTAAATGGCAAGGATCATGAATTTGATATGACATGGGATATTAAAAAAGGTGGAGATGTTTCCTTCAAAGGATCAAAAGACAATGAAGCTTTTTCTAAATACATGAAGTTTATTGCTGAAAAAAGACCTATTGCAGATGAAATAAGAGCAAGAATATCAGCTGCTGATACGACAGGTGTGAAAGATGAATCGGCAGAAAAAGAACTGAAAAAGATTGATGATGATGTAAAGGCAAAACAAAAGGAAATCGTCGCAGATCTTCCTGAATCAGTTTCAGCTAGATTTATAAAGTCAAGTTTTCAAGTTGATATACCCGAGTTTGAGGGAGAAGATGCTCGGTTCAAAACTTACCGTTTCTATAAACAACATTATTTTGATCATATAGAACTTGGAGATCAAGTAAATTTAAGAACGCCCTATTTACATCAAAGAGTAGATTATTATTTAGAGAAGTTGACACCTCAAGATCCTGATAGCATCAAAGTGTCTATTGATTATTTGCTCGGTGAAATGGAACCAGCAAAAGAGACTTGGAAGTACTATTTGTCTTATTTTTTAAATAAATATGCAAAGCTTAAGATTGTTGGGTATGATGCGGTATACGTTCATTTGATTGATAAGTACTATGCTACAGGCAAAGCTGATTGGGTATCTGAAGAGAACCTTACGAAGATGAAGGATCAAGCCGATAAGTTCAGGAACATTCTCATTGGCGAGAAATTCCCAGACATTACGACATATAAAGCGGATAGTTTAAAAACTCCGGTTAGGTTATGGGATATCGATTCAGATTATACTATTGTATTATTTTGGGCACATGATTGCGGGCATTGTACTAAGTCAATGCCAGCAATAGTAGAATTCTATGATGAATATGAATCGAAAGGTGTGACCCTTCTTTCTATCTGTACTAAAGGAAGTAAGAAGACTAAACCATGTCAGGAAGCCATCCCAAAGAAAAAAATGGACAAATTCATCAACACCTTTGATGAATACCAAAGATATAGAAGGATAGTAGCTATTCCATCCACGCCAAAAATTTTCATTTTAGATAAAGACAAAAATATTTTAATCAAGGATATTCCTGCTAAGGATTTAAAAAGTATAATGCCTGAGATTATAAGAATAGACAAAGAGAAGAAAATAGAAAAGATGTAAAACATTGTTTTTCGAACAAAATTGTCTCACTTTATCAGTAGGATATTTATATATATGAGTAATTGTTTTTGTATTTAAATGAATTTGGATTAACCCTTTATCGTATAAAGAAGAAAGAATATGATATATACAATGGGATGGGAAGGCCTTAGGAATTATAAAAGTCTTAGTAATTCTAGGAACACAAATAGAAATTTGGATAAACCGAGTTACCCAAATAAGATTAGGAGAATTATACCAGGTTTGGTTTCAGATCTCCAACAAAAAAATAATGAGTTATTACGGAGTTTTCCATGGTTGAATTCAACTAGAACAACATTTGAAGTATTGAGTGAAACTATAAAGTATGCTAATGAAAATTATGGAAGTAAGACATTTAATATTATCAATTTAGGAAGATTTGATACGGAAAGTAATATTTGGAGCTGGTCATGGACTGATATTGGTAATAATTTTTTGAGTAGTTCAAAATCAATGATGTTTAAAGATTATGGCTCTAATAAAAATATTGAAGTACTAGCAAAGGCTATGTGGTACACTACAAAAAAAGAGAAAATTGAGGTTGTGGCATTATGCGCCAAACTTGTATCGAGCGTTGGTTTAGAGATCCAAGTTAAAGGAGGCGTTGAACACTTCTATTTATTAAGTGTTCCTACTGAAATATAAATTAAGTATGAAACTAACTTCATTTCATACGATAACTTAGAGCTAATACCACTATTTTATTTATACAAGAAATTGATCAAGAAAAAAATCCAAGTAAGATTAAAATACCAATATGTCGGACATCTCAAAGATGTCCGACATATTTTTTCTCAACGACAATAAAGCTTAATTATTCCTCTATTACCTTCAATATCAATTTCCCTTTTTTATCACCTGAGAATAAACGACCAAAAGTTTCATGAAAGTTTTCGATTCCATCATAGATATCTTCTTTTGACTTCAATTTACCTTCCATCATCCACATTCCCATTTGTTGGGCTGCCGTTCGGTAATCTTGAGCATAGTCCATTACGACCATACCTTGCATTGTTGCACGTTTAACCAGTAAGTTAAGATAGTTGCTTGGGCCTTTGACGGGTGTAGTGTTATTGTATTGTGAAATTGCACCACAAATAACTATTCGTGCATGCATTTTTAATTTTCCTAAAGCTGCATTTAAAATATCACCACCGACATTATCAAAATAAACGTCTATTCCTTTTGGACAATGTTGCTTTATACCCGCTTTTATATTTTCATTTTTATAGTCTATAGCACCATCGAAGCCTAAATCATTAACGAGGTAGTCACATTTTTCTTTTCCACCGGCTATTCCGATAACAGTACAACCTTTTATTTTAGCTATTTGGCCGACTATACTTCCAACAGCACCAGCTGCACCCGAAACTAAGACAACGTCCCCTTCTTTGATTTTTCCGACTTCTAATATTCCAAAATAGGCGGTCATTCCAGGCATTCCAAGAGTGCCGATGTACATTGGCATTGGAGCAAGATTAGTGTCCACTGGATAATATCCTTCTCCATCCGTAACATTATATTGTTGAACTCCTCCCCAACCAGTGAGGACATCACCAACTTTATATTTAGGGTGATTGTTTGATTTTATCACTTTTCCAATCGAACCAGCTCGCATAACATCGTCTATAGCTACAGGTGGTATATATGATGGAGCATCATTCATCCATCCTCTCATAGCTGGATCTAAGGAGATGTAGTGATTCTGTATTAAAACTTCACCGTCATTAAGTTCAGGAATTTCAGCTTCAACAAGTTTCCAAGTTTCTTCATCGGGCATTCCCATTGGTCGTTTTACTAATACTTGTTGTTTGTTCATATTTTCTTATTTATAGAAGTCTGTTTTATTTGTAGAAAGATTTTGTTATAATGATAAACCTCCATCCAGTGTTATTGTTTGCCCTGTCATGAAAGATGTTTTTTCGGAAGCCAACCAAATTACTGCTTCAGCAATCTCATTTACATCTCCAAATCTTCCCATAGGAACATACTTAAGTAGTTTCTCATCTATACCTTGTTGTGTAAGTACTGCAGCATCAAGCATTGGAGTTTGAGTATATGAAGGACATACCGCATTGATTCTTATGTTTTTTGATCCATATTCTAATGCTGCTGACTTTGTCATTCCCACAACTGCAAATTTACTGGCACTGTAGGCAAGGTTATATCCAGAAGCTTTAAGACCAGCTAACGAAGCGATATTTACTATGTTTCCATGACCTTGTTTTTCCATTACTTTAAGGCTAGCTCTTAGACAATGAAATACTCCTGTTTGATTGATAGCTATTACATTGTTCCAGTCTTCGAAGGAGTGATCAGCTGTCTTTGAACGAGTTTTATTCATTACTCCAGCATTATTGACCATGATATCAATCTTGCCATATTTTACCATCGTATCGGTGATTAATAATTCAATGTCAGAGTAATTGGTTACATCAGTTTTTATTGCAACATTTCCATTACTAAGGGTATTGCATTTCTCAGCAACGGCTTTGGCATTCTCCAAATTAATGTCAGATACGATTACAGATGCACCCTTTGATGCAAAAAGTTCTGAACAAGCGGCTCCGATTCCTGATCCAGCTCCAGTAATAATAACAACCTTACCTTTAAATTCCATTATCTATTTTATTAATATTATACAAACAAGCTGCAATGCCCTTAGCCCTCTAAAAAAGATTTTCTATTCTATTCTTCTGAATTGCCTGCCATGCCATCATGCACAGAAACTGAGATGACTTATCCAAGTGTTTAAATTTCTCATTTGTGGTCAATCCTTTTTCATACCTATAATAAATCTGTTGCACAATAACTGCTATTTTGAATAGACCATAAGCATAGTAAAACACCAAATTGTCAATTTCTCTTCCGCTCCTTTGAGCATATAGCTCAGCTATTTCTGTACGACTTGGATTTCCAGGTAACATGGTAGGAGAAGGCAGTCCTTCTATTAGCGGCGGGGGATCTGAAGGCATAGACCAATATGCGATTGAAGTACCTAAGTCCATCAATGGATCTCCTAATGTGCACATTTCCCAATCTAATACTGCATTGATTGAATTCCAAGAAGTATCAGTAAATACGACATTGTCATATTTGAAGTCATTATGAATGAGACAATGGTCATAATTCTTTGGTTGGTTTGCTTCCATCCATTTCATTACCTTATTTGCTTCAGGGACTTCTTGTGTTTGTGCATTTAGATATTGCTTTCCCCAATTAGTTACTTGTCGTTCTACATATCCATTTGATTTGCCAAGATTTTCCAAGCCACAAGGTTTATAATCTGTAGAATGAAGTTCTACAAAAGTATCTAACCATGAGTTAGATATTCTTGCAAAATCATCAGCTGAGATCTCAAGCTCTTTTGCTCTTTTGTAGGTAATGATTTCTCCTTCTATCTTCTCCATTATATAAAAAGGACGCCCTAGAATATTCTCATCTTCACTATATGCATAAGCCTTAGGGATTTTAGAAAAACCCTTTGATAATTGGCTGAGTACCTTGTATTCTCTGCTCATATCATGGCCTCGCTTTGTGGCTCCTATTGGTGGCATTCTAAGAACATATGATTTGTCATTAGATTCAATAAGGTAAGTAAGGTTGGAATATCCGTTTGAAAATTGACTTACTTTTAAATCAGCTTTGATATCATGGATTAATTCATTTTCATACCTGTCTCTTATACACATCTGACGCTGCCGACGAAGAGGATAGT
>CAJXUU010000212.1 GCA_913061325.1 uncultured Saprospirales bacterium
AGATTTCTGCCTGTCTCGTGGGCTCGGAGATGTGTATAAGAGACAGCAATAATATCTTGAAACCTTATTCTCTTTGCCGCTTTTACTTTTCTTATATAGCTATATAAATCTTACTAAACAAAAAGTTTAGGACACTGCTGAAAAACTATTCTAGCTGAAACCAGCTATTTACTCACTCAACCTTACCTGTAAATAAATAATAGTTTCAAATTGGTTCTTTGAATATCAATATTGTATAGGAGTACTTTAAAGTTGTATTTAGTTCAGTCCGCATTAATAATTACAATTGGTAAGCAGTGATTAAAAGCTACTCTTTTATAATAACATTAGCATCTTCTTTAATTTTTATTATCCCATAATTTGTGAATGCCTTAGGATTTGTACTTTCTTTATTTCCATCAAACGCTACATTCTCTAAATTAAGGATACCTTGATTTAGAATAGCTCCTCCTTCTAAAATTGAGAATGCATTTTTGAGCGTTAGGTTTTTGATGTCAATAGTTGTACCAGAAGATATATTGAATATCCGGTTTGTATTACTACCCGTGATAATTGTATTAGGATCAAGTCCTTTAAAATAAAGGGATTTATTCAAAATTATCTCGGATTGTAGGTTTATTTCATCTGTTATTATTGTATTAAAAGTGATGGTATCTAATTCGCAAGCATCAGCAATTTTCTGACGCATAGATCCTGTTCCAGTATCAGTGGTGTTGTCAACAGTTTCTAACCCTTTACATTTTACAATAGAGAAGTGATCATCTATAGCCTCAGTTTCTCGCAAAAACTTTACATTTAGAGTATCCGTACTGATCTCTAATACGCAAGAGCCTAAATCAGGAACGGAATAAAACATGACTGGGTGATTCAAATTTCCTGAACTAGTCTTTCCTGCAGACCCAGTTGTAATATAAACCGAACCTTGCCCTTCTCCTTCACCATTTATTGCCCTACGATACGCACCGCTGCTTTCAATTTTTCCACTTCCATCACCATTTTCTCCAACTGTATGGATGGTATTATCATATGTATTAGAATTTCCATAATGTCCATTTAGATAATAAGAGCGTTCATAAGAATGACTATGACCAGAGAGTACGAGGTCCACACCATTGTCTTCGAAGATAGGTAGAAAACGTTCTCGCATCTGAATGAGATTTGACTCCAAATCAGAATTATGAGATCCTTTTGTATAGGGAGGGTGATGCCATATGCCTACGATCCATTTGGCAGTTGTATTCTGGATGTCACTCAGGCACCAATTGTACATAGCACCACCGATCGATCGATCCGTTTCATAAGAGTCCAAAATGATAAAGTGCACATGCCCATAGTCAAAAGAATAATAAGCTTCCGTACCACTTGCTAATCCACCTGATTCTCCAGCAGTTGGAAAACTAAAAATATCATAATAGGGTCCAGTTTGACTGTCACTATCTGCGGAGTGCCCATCATGATTGCCAAGACAAGACCATGCTATTGTGTTTTTTAGTTTGTTCTCATACATGTTTTCGAAGATCGCATCTTGATATTGTTGATCTGTTCCATCATTGTAAGCATTGTCACCTAAAAAAAGTATCATATCGGTATGATCGGAGCCTATATAATTGTAATAAGCATCTCTTACCGCTCTAGCATCATTATTACCTGTACCACAGTCGCCAAGTATCCAAGCGGTCAATGATCCATCGGTAGATGGAGTAGGGTGAGTCTTGAAGTACAGATCGCTAGCTGTTTCTTTTTGAATGCCTAAACTATCTTTTATTTCATAGTAATATTTAGTCTCAGGAAGTAAATTTATAATCGATAATTCATGCTCTGTTACCTTTGAGGTTTCTGAAATTGAATCAGTAAGATTGTTCAGTGAAGTACCATAAAGTACAGTGCATTTTGAAGTCAAATCTGTCCTCCATTTGAGGGTTATTGAAGACTCACTTGCCTTTTGAAGATATGGACCTCTTACTATAGATGCGGGAGTACCATCTTGACCGACCAACGAAAAGTCAAAACTAATATCTGAGCTTGTATTTGAAGTTTGATGAATTTCTACAGCAATGGTATTACTGCCAACAAGTAAGGAGTTTTCAAAAACTTTGGTTGAAAGTGCATTGTCGCCAGAACTGCTATTAGTAAGGGTATTATAATTAGGTGTGCCTTCATCCATATTTAGCCGCATGATTTCTAAACCATTAAGGTAGACAACACCTCCATCATCAAAAAGTAGATTGGCTTCCAATGACGCGTATATAGAAGGATCATCAATTGAGAAGGTATGCCTAAAATACGCTGTTATGGTTTGATCGTTGATGGTTGTATTTTCGTCATTGTCGCCATATCCCAATTGTCCATTACCACTCGACCATAAGGAATCATCATAGATATTTTCTTTCCAAGTTGTTGAGCTTTGATTTGGGGGTTCTTGCTCAATGTCGTAATACTTCCAAAGTGAACTGAAGCTAGGTAATCCTTCTTGTGTAGCCATACCTGTGAGCTTGAAGTTGAAGCTAATATCAGAACTGGAAGAAGACAATTGATGGATTTCTATTGAGATCACATTACTTCCTGTATACAATGAATTGGCCAATAATGTACTTTCTAACTTATTGTCTGAACTTGATCCATTAGCAAAAGTAGAATAGTCCACTGGCCCAGATGGCATTTCAACCCTCCAGACTTCTATTCCATTGAGGTATACGACCGCACCATCATCATAGATTAAATCCAGCTTTAAATTATCATAAATGGTAGAGTCAATAACATCAAATGATTTTCTAAAATAGGCAGTATATGTATTTTCATTAATGGTTGTTGCTTCATCATTATCGCCATACCCTAATTCTGCATTTCCACTCAGCCAAGAACCATCATCGAAGGCATTCTCAATCCATGTATCACCTTGAGGATCATCAGGAGGTTGTTGTTCATTATCATAATATTTCCAACTGCTGTCAAAATCGATCAGTTGTGCATTTGATACGGATTGCTCAGTCGCTACAATAAGGAATAGTAGGAATATTTTTCTCACGATTTAAATTGCTTAAAATTAGTGAATGGTAATTTGCTAATTGCTCCTTAGGATTGATCTTAAATTGGTTTGAATTCAAATATACGTATTTTTTAGATTTTGGTTTTAAGTATTGGGTTGATTTGGCAAACGGATTACATGCTTAAAATGACATTGTAAAGTAGTAATAATTTACCATGTGGAAAAGAGTATTAAAGTTACATGGAATCTGTTTCTTTTAAGAATTATTTTTAGGAAATGGAAACCAGAAGAAGCCATCCCCCAATTTATTAATTGGTCCAGCTGTCTCATCAATTCAATTTGTGACGCTTCCTTAATATCCCCATTAGAATTTATCTCGCCCAAATCGATGTTTACCTTCATGCTCAATGCAACGAATACAGATTACTCGGATAGGCAGTTCTAGACTCGATGAAAACGAGATTTCTTAACGAATCTTGCAATTTGGCTTGTAGACTTATGAAAGATCTACAGGGATTCAATATTAAAGGATCTGATTTAAGGTGTAGCTCTAAAGGAACTTTTTGACTCTTTGAATTTGTAAAAGTAGCGCTATCTGCAGAAACTTTCGGTAATCCATCTTTCAATGTTTCAGCTTTTTTTTATGTGAAATGTAATTCAAATGGAATTATTCACCATAAAATGAGAAGATTAAACTTATTATTGTGGCAAACTATTAAGTTTGAAGATGTTTTTCCTTCATGCATAGGAGTGGAAGACTAGGATTTAAAAGAGATCATGGAGATATGTATGGAATTGCTTTGGTTCTTTCTCTAATTTTTAATAAATGCATTTTTATAGGTAACCAATACTAGAAATTAATTAATAACTATGTGTAAAGGATTCTTACTAACAACGATATTCATCTTATCCGTTTTTCAGATTGGATATAGTCAAATACATGATTCACATCAAATATATAATCATGTACAATCCTTGAAAGAGGACTTTGACAAAGAAGCGAAATCATTGTTTTCTGCAAATCGAAATTTAGCCACCCCTGTTGATGCTGATCTCCATGTTCAGAAAGCGGATTATTTGATCTTAGAAGATTCGTATGTGGCCGAGCTTAAGAAGGAAAGACCCAATACACTTGTTCTTGATCTCTCGATCGAAGGACAAACCTATCAAGTCCAGTTGTATAAAAAGGAAGTAACAACCCAAAGTTATCAAGTGTCAACCGCTTCAGGTGCATTAACTCAAAAATCGAAATCTGTTTTCTATCGAGGAATAGTGAAAGACATCAAGGAATCATTCGTAAGTCTATCTATACTGAACAACAGTATTCATATGACAATATCGAATAATTCTGGCAATTATGAAATCAATAAGGTTGACAACAGCTTATATGCCGCCTACAGAGTTTCGGATTCAAAACATGCTCAGGAAACTGGATGCTCTTCCGACGAATTGTATCAAAATGAAAATGTAAAGATAAAAAGTGACCAAGATGAACGTTCTACGGGAGACTGTATCGAAGTTTATATAGAATGTGATTTTGATAGTTTCCAAAAGAATGGATCAAATGTGGTAAACACAGAAGACTGGGCATTGGCATTGATGAATGAAGTTGAAATTCTCTATGAGAATGAAGGCGTACCAATGGTTGTTTCGGATATAAAAGTCTATGATGTGCCAGACCCTTATTTAGGAGGCTCGACTGCTGGGCAAATGCTTGGTTTTATGGGAGGGGCAGTTGGAGATTATGACGGAAGATTAGCGCATGTATTCTCTACTAGGCCTGTTGGAGGAGGAGTAGCATACCTCAATGTACTGTGTGCGAACAACAACGGATCTTGGGGACCTTTTGGAGTAAGTGGAAGTATGAATACGAATACTATACCCTTTCCTATTTATTCATGGAATGTAATGGTTATTGCCCATGAATTGGGACATAACTTAGGGAGTAACCATACGCATAGTTGTGTTTGGAATGGGAATAGTACACAAATCGATGACTGTGGCCCTGTGGCGTCTTATACTACAAGTTGCTATGACTCAAGTAATCCAATTTTGCCAGCAAGTGGCACAATCATGAGTTATTGTCACCTATTAGGGAGTGTAGGAATAAACTTTAGTAATGGATTCGGCCCTCAACCAGGAGCATTACTAGCAGATAAATACTTTGGTGCAGGTTGTGTCACTGGTGACGATTGTTCTGGGTTTGGAGGCCTACCTCCAGTTGCGGGCTTTGGATTCGATCAGCTTAATTTGTGTACACCTTCAGAGGTGCAGTTCACAGACTATTCCACGGAAGTACCCACACAATATGAATGGTTGCTACTTGGTGCAACACCTAATTTTTCGACGGAGCAAAATCCTTTAGTTGTCTATACACAACCTGGGTTCTATGATGTAACACTTACGGTTACGAATGGATACGGTACCGACAACATGACACTAACCCATTTTATCGAAGTGATAGAAACGCCTATCCCTGATTTTGATTTTGAATTGATGGGGGATACCATTTCATTTACCAATCAAACCAGCACACCAGTAGATTCCTATTTCTGGGATTTTGGAGATGGCAGTGCAAGTACCGATGAAAATCCATTGTATGGGTACCAAACAGAAGGAACATACCCAGTTACTTTGACGGTTGCTAGCGTATGCGGAGCGTCGAGCATAGAAAAATTCGTAGATGTATTCTTACCCCCTACAGCAGATTTTGCTATCGATACTACATTTGGCTGCTCACCGTTAACGGTTAATTTCTCAAATAACAGTTCCAACAACACAGAAGAATTTTTATGGACTTTTGAAGGCGGTACACCCGAATTATCCACACAAGAAAATCCGATCGTGACCTACGATACTGCTGGGATTTATGATGTTATACTTATGGTGACCAACAACGCAGGTGAAGATACAATCACAGAAATAAGCTTAATTACAGTAGAAGAAGCACCAACGGTAGGTTTTAACATGAGTGTTGATTTATTGGTTGTTGACTTTGAAAATATGTCAACGAGTTATGATACTTTATTATGGGAGTTTGGGGACGGAAATAGTTCTACTCTTGAAGAACCTGCGCACACGTATGACACGGAAGATACTTATGAAGTTACATTGACGGTTATAAATAGCTGTGATACTGTAACAATGGTGCAATCAATCAATCTTACGACACCGCCATCAGCAGGATACAGCGTTGATGTAAATGAAGGGTGTCTGCCTCTTACCATCGCGTATACCAACTCGTCGAGCAGCAATACAACCGCTTGGTTATGGACTTTCCCAGGTGGGATACCAGCCACGTCTACCGAAGAAAACCCATCCGTTTTGTATGAAGCGGTTGGAACTTTTGATGTCTCTCTTAAGGTATCCAATGAAGTTGGTGAAGATTCAATATTGAGTATAGATCTAATCTCCATATCAGATGTACCCACAGCAGATTTCGATTATGCTGTGGATAACTTTGTAGTTGATTTCACAGACCAATCCTCCAACTTCGATAACTTATCGTGGGACTTTGGAGATGGCAATACATCCGAAGAAGATAGTCCTATACATACGTTTGCTGAGGACGGCACCTATGAAGTAGTTCTGAGTGTGACAAATATCTGTGGCATAATGGATAGGATTCAAACTGTAATCATAAGTACACTGCCAGTGGCCAATTATTCAGCGTCTATCACTGAAGGTTGTATTCCATTGACTGTAGTATATTCGAACAGTTCGAGTGCGAACGCCACAGCTTGGCAATGGACTTTCCCAGGAGGAACACCATCGACATCATCGGACGAAAACCCTTCAGTGAGTTATACTGCAGTCGGTGTATATGAAGTAACATTGATTGTCAGCTCTAAAGCAGGAAATGACACGCTCAATATGGTAGACTATATTTCTACCCAAGATGTTCCGACAACAAATTTTGAATTTTCTTCGATCTCATATTTTGTGTATGCATTTAGCAATAACTCAACTGACGCCGATTCTTACGTTTGGGATTTTGGAGATGGTACAATGTCTACAGAAGAAAATGCAGAGCATACTTATGTTGAATCGGGAACCTACACGGTTATCCTCAGTGCGACCAATGAATGCGGTACATCAACATATGAAGAAGAAATAATAATCATTGAAACCGCAACTATTGATGGATTAGATGCCTTTGGAGGCCTCAGCATAAGTCCGAATCCAAACAATGGAGACTTCTTGATATCAATGAGTGTAGCAGCGGCAGGTGAAGTTTATTTGGAAATTTATAATATCTATGGGCAAAAAATACAAACGATTAGTTTTCAGATTGGATCTGGTTTTAATAAATTGCCTATTCAACTAGAGAATCCAACACCTGGAGCATATTTGATGTTGCTGAAAAAAGGTGATAAGAGTAGTGTGGTGAAATTTTTGGTTTATTAGGTTTTTTGTTATTCTTATTTATGGGCAAGGTGTGTTGGGTTAAATTGAAGAATATTGTTGTAGTAGATGTGTGTAAACCCTTTAGCATTGTCATTCCGAGTGAAGTCGAGGAATAGATTGCCTTTAAACCTTTAATTTTTCCCAAAGTGGAGAAATCTACTACAATCAATTTGCTCAATGGCTTTATTTAATTATTATGTACACTATGTTTTACAAACGTAGTAGATGTTCTATTAATTAGGTTGTAAATATTTATTATCATTTCATCAAATATCGGTAGAGATCAATATTTGCGATTACCTATTATACCCGTTTATGTAAAGTGACTTACGTTAATGTTCCTCAAATTGAAGTTCATGAAAGTTGGTCGTTTATTATTTGAGGGCAACCGTCTGATGAACATCTTTATTCAGATAATATTCGTTTAGATACGGATAATTGCCAAGAGGGAGAAGAATGTTTAAATTATTAATACTCAGATGGATTTGTGAGGAAGGCATATTAGATATATCTGGAAGTCAAATTACAGCTAAGTTTATAAAGTATTTGACATATTGAATTGTATCAGTTCTTTCTGATTCTTTTTACTAATATTTCTTGATCTGAGAATATCATCCAGCTAAAATCATACACATAGCTAACTGTCTTGCCCTGATTATTGATATGGTAATTAGTAATGTAATTATAGTTAAATTTTTTAGCTTCAAGAATTTCTCTTTTTATACGCATTTGCACTTTGCTTTTACCTAATATCTCTAACAGAATTGATCTATTTCTATGTAATATTTTATCTATCGATTCTGTGGCTATGTCTGTTACAGCACGTAAACTATAGGCGTAATCTGATTTACACTTTACTGAACAGAAAACTTTGTCAGACCTTCCTTTTATTTCCCGTTTACACATTTTGCATGTACGGATTCTAGCCGAATTTATCATAGTCGTAAATTAACGGTTAATTATCCGATAATAGCTGATAATAACCGATAGTTATCGATTAATACTGTATTTGTTTAATATTCAATAAGATAGGTGTGTACTAATTGACATAATATTGTGATATTTACAAAATGAAAGCGATAATATCACAGACTCACCCAAAATCACAGCGAATAAAAATAAAAATTCCATTTGAAGCCTTTGATTGGCGCATTGAATTGAAAAAAATTCAATGTATATTTTATCATAAACCTCAAAAACAATGGAGCGTACCCAATACAGAAGGAAACCTTAAAAGATTAAAGGTGATATTTGGAAAGAACTTTGAGATAATAAATAATAAAGGAAAGTTAGCCATACCAGCTTTTGAGATGACTCCACATATAGCTAATCAAGTAGAAGCAATGATGACTAAGTTAGTCTTAATAGGCAGGGAACAAAGCACGATAATGACTTACAGGAGTGAGATATTACATTATTTTAAAGAATTTGAAGACAAGGATCTTAAAGTGATAACTAAACAAGAAATTGAACAATATCTTTTCCGCCTAAAGGACAAACATCATATAAGTGATTCTAAGCAAAATCAAATAATAAATGCGATCAAATTCTACCAAGAGAAAGTATTGGGTTTGTCTAGGACTATATATGACCTAACGCGCCCCAAAAAATCTAAAACTCTTCCAGGAACATTGACTGAAGATGAAGTATTTAGACTCATAAATCAACCAACAAATATTAAGCATAAAGCCATGCTTACAATACTATATAGTGGAGGATTAAGAATCAGTGAGGTAACTAAGTTGAGAATTGAAGATATCAAATCTGATGATAAACAGATATTCATAAAAGCTGCAAAAGGTAAAAAGGATAGATATACTTTGTTATCTGAAGAAACATTGCGACTCCTGCGAACTTATTTTATTGAGTGGAGGCCTTCTTATTGGTTATTTGAAGGTGCCACAGGTGGGCAATATAGTGTGTCGAGTATTCAAAAGGTATTCAGAAAAGCTGCTATAAACGCTAATATAAGCCCTTGGGCCACTCCACATACATTACGGCACTCCTTTGCTACTCATTTACTCCAAGCGAATGTCAATTTGCGATACATCCAACAAGCACTGGGACATGAAAGTCCAGATACAACTCAGATATATACTCACATAGTAAGTTTAAACAATGATGTGGTACAAAGCCCTCTAGATAGATTATTAGAAAAGAGAAAAAAGGAAACTTCACGACATGAAGATGAAACTGATAAAAACATAGGCTGAATATATGCACCTATAAAAAGTTAGAGGTACCTTTATCCAGATGTTATATTCCAGAGGGCAAATCAAAATGTTGACAATTCGGTTAATAAAAGAGATCGAATACTGGCTCGTTCGCCAGAGACTGACGTGATAATTATTTAGTATTGATATGCTGTTTAGGTATTTAGATTGAGTTAGTAAATGATATTGGTATCGGATCTTCGAACATTACACGGTCGACCCGACCTAATAGCAAAATTTGAATATCTGCAAGCGGAACATCATCGAGGCCAATTAGATTGCCTCACGATTATGCGACCATTGTCAATAAATGATCAAGATCGAATACTACCTCGACCGGTAGAGATGCGTCTGAGGATTATTTTATTATCTTAGATTAGAAATTACAAAGATGGTCGGTTTTAAGATGCCGATTAAAGATATACCCAATCACGGTTCACCGAACCTAAATACAGATCAAAATTATCAGAAAGGATTAAATGGAGATCGAAGTTAGAGGAGGGGCGTGGATGAAAAAAGAGAGGGTCCAGAATATAACAATGGATAAAACAGAATATAGCCTTATCAGGCTAGACTCAGTTTATCCTGTCTCTTATACACATCTGACGCTGCCGACGAAGAGGATAGTG
>CAJXUU010000213.1 GCA_913061325.1 uncultured Saprospirales bacterium
ACGAGATTTCTGCCTGTCTCGTGGGCTCGGAGATGTGTATAAGAGACAGTATCATAATTTCTAGATTTTACTTGAGTACGATGTTATCGATTCTCACTTTAGTAGTATTTGAAGCCGCTGTACCTTCATACATAAACCCTACTCTAACCTTACCTGATAGGTAATCAGTAAGATCAATATCTCCTGACATTACCCAATCGTAGTTTTCGTTGTTATTATTTGCAAGTGCCGCCTCATCCAATGACACCCAGTTTGCTTCACTCAGATTAGAGAAGTCTTGGCTTATCCAAACAGATAACCCCTGGTGTTGCCAAAATGCAATTGCTGTCTCAAACGAGAAAATAGATTTATCGCCCGTATCTATTGTAGGAGTCACCAACCATGCTTCTGTCTCTGCATTATTATCCATGAATGCTTCACACTCTACAAAACCATTATCATCAAATGAACGTGTATACCACTGTCTGTCCCCTTTAGTTGCTACACTTAACCAACCACCAATTGCTACTGGATCAAAATCTGTAAATCCTTCAAATGTTTGGTTTACTTGGCCATCACTTCCATTTCCTCCTGGATCAATAGTTCCACCTGAAACATCAGAACCAGAATTTATCATTAATTGGGGAGTATCATCAAATTGACTAACTATTGCAGTCACATTTACTGTCCCAGAAGGTACGGGATCATTTGCATATGATGCATAATCAAAAGTAAAAATATTAATGGTTTCTGTACCATCATCCACAGTAATATTTCCAACACCAAAAGTACTTCCCCCACTTAATTCAGCATCTTTAATTAACACTCTAGTTGATTCATATCGATTATTATCAAGAAGTATTTCATCGATTGTTATTTCTTTAGCTGCTGGCAAATCTCCGTTTCCTGTTTTTTCGGCATTGAATAGTGGCACATTGGTAACCTGAAGCAATCCTTTAAACTCTGAAACCTCTTGGCCAGAAACTGTAATTTTCAACTCATCTCCTAAACTAAAAGTATGATCGCTTGAAAATCTGACTAAGATACCATGCTCTCCATTTTGGAAGAAAATATTTTGAGAATTTAATTGGTCAGTAGTTCTATCAGATATAACAGTACCTGAAATAAATCCTGATTCAGCCTTATCTGCACCTAAATCATAAAATCTACTCTTGATCGATGCTATCTCTAATTCATTGGTCGCTTGTCCTCCTGATCCATCACATCTTAATTCCATGAAATCAATATCATTAAGATCTCTAATAAACATTTGTAGGTCATCATTAAAAACACTTATTATACCAGTTATCTTTCCACTTCCAGAAGGCATAATCTCTCTAGCGAAATCTGAAAACCCACTATTTCTTACAATTATTTCATTGTCATCACAATCCTCTATCATTGCGTTAGTACTCTCAGGGCCATCAGGATTATCGGCATCAGCATAAGGCTGGCCTACGAATCCCAAAGTAAACTCAGCTTGTTCAATAGATACTAGCTTATTAAAGTAATCATTTGAATTCTGGCTTATTTCAGAAATTGTCACCACTGTTGGCAAGATTACTTCTCCTACTCCACCTGCAATCATAAAATCATTAACAAGAAGATCTGGAATTCTTTGTAATCTATCATCTTCTATAATATATCCTAATCTTGGCAAGTTTGCATCATAACCTAACGTAAGTCCGTTCAACTTGATATAAATTGAATTACCCGTTGGAAATTCTGCATTCAATTCATTTCTATCAGCAGCAATACTCAATGCCGCAGTTTCATCTTGAAATGTTACCGTCTTAAAAAAGTTACCTGAAGCATCATCTGCAGTTACTGTTCCTTTTATATATTTAACTTCAGCACCTATCGCACCTTCGTCTAACACTACCCCTGAATTGGAAGTTAATAACGCCAAAAGATCTCCGATAGGCATGACATCTGCATCATCAATGACTAATGTATTCTCCGGCTCATCAAAATCATTGTCTACACATGAAGTGATAAAAAATCCTGATACGATAATCAGTAAAAAGAAAAATTTATTTATTGTATTCATTACAAATTATTTATTGTCTGTTAAATGTAGGGTGTTTTAAAATCTCAAAGTTAATCCAGCACTATATGTAGTACCAAATGAATAGAAATATCTTGGTGGAAATCTGTCTATATCATATCCTTCGTAGTCGAATCTTCCTTGTTCGAATCCACCTGTTCTAAATCCTTTATTGTTTAAGATATTATTGATTCCTAATGTCAGATTTAGAAAGTAATTATTTATTTTCCATGACTTACCTCCAAAGAAGTCTAGCGTAAACTGAGAAGGAAGCTTTTCTTGACTAATTACATTTTGGAAAGTCTCATTTCTGTCTGGCAATAATATTCCTGCTACTGTTTCATCCGTTCTTCTATCTGGATTGAAATCTAGATAAATCTCTCTAAAGTGATTCAAATTCAAACTAACGAACCAATATTTTGGTGATCTATAATCAAGTCCAAGTGTATAAGCTTGTTGTGGCCCAGGAACATAAAAGTTCTTTATATAGATGAGTCTATCTTCAGCCAAAATATTAGCATCATTATCTTGCGTATAAGTGCCCAGTGGTCTTGAAGTATATTGATTTGCTCCAATCGCAGCTGCAAACTCTACGCTTAATGTACTTGTTATTTTAGCCTCTAGTCCCAGTTCTATTCCTTGATGCCTTTTATCTACACCAGCCAATATGAAATTGACAAAAGTTCTTTCTTGATCATTATAGAAACTGTTATTTTCAATTTGGTCTTGGAATGTAGTATAGTAACCACTTACTCTACCCTTCAGACCTGCATATCTAAATATATACCCTGCTTCAAATCCTTGAATTTTTTCGCTTGTTGTATTTTTAACTAATTCATTTCTAGTCCTTGGAGATAAGAAAGCAAATCGACTAAACGGCGCTCTAGTTTTCATTGTTCCTACTCCATAGAAATAATTTCTACCATCAAGTTTATAAGTAAGACCCGCTTTCAATCCATAATTAGTGAAAGATTGAGTTTCTGATTTACCTAATGAATTATCAGGAAACAAACCACTCTGAACAAAACTATTTCTATAGAATGAAGTATTGGTCAACTCTACTGATGCAAATAGATCTAAATGGTTCAATGAATATTCTCCTTGCATCCAACCTCCTGCCCGCTGAGTAACTATATCGTAATCCCAACCAAATCTATCACCAACCTCTAAGGTTCTATTTGGTCTTTGAAGATCGTTCTGGGCTACATCAGTATTTCCAGGAAAGTCTCTTAGTGCAAATACATTCAAATCAACATAATAATCGGCTCCTAAGAGATCATCTAAAATCTTGTAGTTGTGAACATTTTCGTATAAATATTCTAACCCTCCACTCAATGTGAAGTTGTCTGATATCTCTGCTTGTAAGTTAGTATTGAAATTATATTTTTCATTATCAAAATGTTGTTCTTCAACAATATAAGCCGCAAGTGCACCTGTAAGTGCTTCTCCAGATCCGTTTGCATTTTCAATAGTTACATCTCTCTGTTGGTTAACGAAATACATTCTATCCCAATCCAGTTGTCTTCCCTCTTCACTACCACTAAACTTTTCTGCAACGTCTTCTGCTAATGAATTCAATCCAACTCTGCTATAGAAACTAGGTAGCTTTCGATAATAATCAGGTCTAGGGTCACTTGCATTGTACCAATCTAATCTTGTACTACCAAATGTTCCTATCTCTCCAGCTAAAGTAGTTCTTAGGTTAAGCTTATCACTAATTTTCCAGTCATGCCTGAGTATCGCAATAGGTTGATTTGATTTATTTACTCTAGCATTTCTTACTTCTCCATTTTGATACCCCCAATTTGCATTGTAATAATTCGATCCAGCTAGGTCATATGCCTCTTGCACACTACCTGAAAACCTACCTCTCTTCGAAGGCGAATTAAGAACTGTAAGACCGATAGATTGGTTGTCACCTAACTTCTTTTCGACTGAAGCGAAGAGTGCATATGCATCATAAAATGTTCCTTTAATGTATCCAGAATCTCCCCATCTTCTACTTGCTGATACTGAATACGACCATCCATTCTCTTGTTCTCCAGAATTATGTGTTACCATAAACCTATTGGTATATGCTCGGTTAGACCTATTATATACGATCTTAGTTCCAGGTCTCTGTAATGATGCTCTTGTATCTATAAAATTGGCTCCTCCTACACCACCAAAAGCAAATGAAGTAGGCTTTAATGTATTATTAATCGTTTGATTTCTAAGTACATCATTCAATCCGCCCCATACTGCCCATGATACTCTTCCATCATCAAGATCATTGACAGCAAAACCATTTAAATACACATGTCTATCTTCATTATTATATCCTCTGGCATAAAATCTTCCACTACTAAAGTTAAAAGCCGCCGCAGCATTAAATGGATCTCTACCTGCTGTCAATAAACTAGAGTATTGCTGGCCTTGATCATCATCACCAACATTATCAGCATTTATTGTAATCACAGCAATGTCTAACTCCATTTCTACCCTATTATCAATAATACTATCATTGCTGACATCCAGAATCATATTATCTATATTCTTAGAATTGGGCTCTTTTATTTCTTCACCAGAAAAATAAATTCTTTTTCCAATAATTAAAAGATCACCCATATCAGTAATCTCTTCTGTTATTGTGACTCTTCCTCTTGTATACTCTTCTCCATCAAATTCTACTTTTATCGTGTAAGAACCTAGCGGTAGACCTATTATTCTAAAAGCTCCCGTAGCGTTTGTTACAGCTTCAGATCCTCCGATATTTACCAATGCTCCTACTTGTGCAACATTAGATGATGAAAGTATCTTCCCTGTTATAGTTTGGGCATTAGTTAAACAAATACTAAATACTAAAAACAGCATTACTAGTAAAAAAGTGTTGCGTCTAATCATTGATATTATTTACAATTTCCCACAAAAGTAATGCTTAGATTCATAACATATGCTAGAAAAACATATTAATTAATTGTAAATCTGCTCACACTATTACATAATGAGATACTTTAAAATCTATATTTGCCTTCCTAACATGAAAAAAATGCAAAAATTCTTCTACTTCATAGCTCTTTCTATATTTTTCACATCCACAGTTTTCTCACAAGAAGCTAAGTTCAAAGCTGTTTCTGTAGGATTCTACAATCTAGAAAACTTATTTGATTTCGAAAGAGATACGACTATTTGGGATACTGAATTCACACCATGGGGTAAAAAAGTATGGACAGAAGAAAAATACAATGAGAAACAAGCGAACATGGCTTATGTAATCAGCCAACTGGGACTTGATGTCACTCCAGCTGGCGTATCGATTTTGGGAGTCTGTGAAATCGAAAATAAACGAGTGCTCGAAGATCTAGTAAAACAGAACGCACTCAAAGATAGAAATTATCAAATCGTACACAGAGATAGTCCAGATAGAAGAGGAATAGATGTAGGACTAATATATAATCCCCTTCATTTTACATTTTTGGATGTAGAGATGGAGAATATAGACTTCATTCTAGATGATGGAGACACCCTAAAAACTAGAGAAATAATGCATGTAAAAGGAATCCTAGATGGAGACACTACACATGTACTGGTAAATCACTGGCCATCAAGAAGTGGCGGAGAAAAACGATCTGCACCAAGAAGAAATAAAGCTGCAGAAAAAGTAAAAGAAGTAGTTGATAGACTTAAATCAAAAAATCCTGACGTTAAAGTCATAGTTATGGGTGATTTGAATGATGACCCTACAAGTAGAAGTACAAAATCAATCCTACAAGCTAAAGGAAGAGTGAAGGATGTAAAATCATCAGCTGACATGTTCAATCCGATGTATGATCCATATAGAAGAGGTCTTGGCAGTAATGCATATAGAGACAATTGGAGCCTGTTTGATCAGATCATAGTTTCACCTGGTTTATTGGATAAAGAAAATGATGGATACTTCTATTACAAAGCTCAAATCTTCAATAAAAAATATCTTATCCAAAGATCAGGTCAATATAAAGGCTATCCTTTCCGTACATTCTCGGGAGACAAATACCAAGCGGGATATTCAGATCACTTCCCTGTAGTTGTTTATTTAGTTAAGAAGGTATAGAGGATATTTATGATGTGTTGAATCAGCCCGAAAATTTATAATTCTCTACACTGATCGACGTGTTTGCTTTGCAAGCCACTTGTTTGTTGATTTGTTGATTTGTTGATTTGTTGATTTGTTGATTTGTTGATTTGTTGAAAACTATTTTCTTGAAACAAAAGTTTTCATTTTACCACGCCCGAACCACATCCTATGTCCTCCTTCGGAGGAGGATTAAGGAGGAGGAAGTTGTAGTATATTTAGAAGTTTAGCATGAAAAATTAGATGTATTACTCCTCTCCAAAGAGGGACATTTTCGATGTGTCATATATATTAATCCTACCCAAATATCCCCTTCAGCATCGCTAAAGTAATCATATAAGTAGGCTTTACTCCATCCATCCCGAGACTACCAGAAGCTAGCGTACTCCCTGTTTCCAGTGGATTATCCGATGCATAATAAGCGTATCTTAGCTCAACATCTTCAGATATTGATTTTCTTATAGTACTTGCAGCTTGTATTGCTTTTTGATAATGTGCACCTTCCATTTCTAAACCACTTGCTTTCCAAGATGACTTAAGGAAGTATCTAAGTATATCCTTATTCTGTAATGATGTACCCAAAACTGTTATCATAGGCCCGCCAAACGATTCAATTTCATCATCTTTAAATTGCTCTGTCGTCAAGGCATTCTTAAAAATGTAATTATCAGCACTCCCTTCAAAAATGTGCGCATTGGGTATCATAATATCACCTTTTCTACCTGACAAAATACCTGCCTTCCCCATAATATTGATGGACTTTACATCCATTAACTTTTTTACACTATTACCATGATAAGGTTTGAGCAATTCGTCCATTGTTTCATACGCTTGTTGTCCAAACGCATAATCCATCACTACGATAACTGTATTCTCCAGATTTTTAGATTGCTTTAATTCTTCGGGTAAGATTTTGTAATCGATCTTACTACAGTCAATAACCTGAACAGATATGTTCGTACCATTATTATCATGGAGAACGGACATCCCATTTTTCAATGCGTATTTGGTAACCAATGCTCGTTTTGCTCTATTTTCAGATTTTGAAAGATCTTCTGCTATGTCTTCAATCGTAGCATATTTCGATTTACTATTAAGAACGTGATCGGCATAAAGTGAATTCATCACACTATGCAGATTCGCACTTACTATATGGACTTCCTTATCAAATAGATCATTTTTAAATAGATAGTCTTTTATTTGAAATGCCCATATTTCTCCATATAAATGATGGCCTAATTTTTCTCTCAATGCTGATGAAAAAGTAATCTCTCTATCATTGTTATTAAGAAACTCTTCCATTGATCTTCGACCTAGCCAATATACAATAGAGAAAAGAGAATTGACACCAGAAGCCTTTTCAAACTTATCACATGCTTGAGCTGTCTCATCAAATGTTCTACCTAACACAGTACTTAAGTAGGTGTACCCTACTTGCTTGTCATACTTCTCTCCATTATCTATCTTTTCAATGATCTCTTCCAACATCTTCCAAGATCTTACTTTTCGGCCTTTAGAATCAAGGCTATTTCTTCTGATTTTCTCAGCTTCAATAAATAAAAATGTCAGGTGAGTAAGCACATCAAAGATATCACTTCTACCCCTTGTCATTTCAATGAACATTTGCTCGTCATCAACCTTGTAACAATTTCTTCTTCTTTTGGAAGGGACAATCGGCTCAAAATCACTATCCTCAAAACCCTCTCTACTGATCAACTTCACATAACGACATGTCTCTATTCCAATTGGTAACCTTTGAAAGATATATAACAATCCACTCAACTCTACCCTTTCTTCATCTGCAATAGAACCGTATATTTCAGGCTTCAATGCTAACATAGAACTGATCATCGTCTCACCTGACACTCCCAATGGCTTATACCCTCCTCGCATAAACAAATGACGCATACTTACATGCAGTCTTTGTATAGCTGATCTTGATATTTGTGCTCTTGTAGGTGTGTAGGTAGGATTCTCCATATGTTATATTTAGTTTGTTAATGCAAATTCTGATCCAGTATCTAAGAATAAGAAAGGTCAGGTGCAGATATTGGGGATGTAAATGGGAATCAAGGAAGATTAGTTCCATTTTGAATAAGATATTTTAAATATATTTTTAATAATACTAATTTTAGCTTGAAAATTAGAAGAATGAACCTAAGACCAATACTGAAAGAAGACATCTCTGGCCTAAAAACTGTCCTAGCCAACTGCGAACTATTCCCATCAGAATATTTGGATGATATGATCGCTGACTATTTCGACAACCCAAAAACAGATCACATATGATTTACTTTGGAGGATGACAATAAGATACTCTCTATAGCATACTGTGCACCTATGACCTTTACAAATGGCACGTACAATCTATATGCAATCGGTGTTCATAATGACTACCAAGGAAAAGGAATAGGCAAGAAAATGATGACTTATCTTGAAAATGAATTAAAATCAGTTGGCCACAGAATTTTAATCGTGGAAACATCTGGCACCGATGCTCTAGCGCTTACTAGAGAATTCTATGATAAATGTGGATATAGAAGAGAAGCATGTATACAAGACTTCTGGGATGAAGGGAATGATAAGATTGTATTTTGGAAGAAGTTGTAGATAGGTGTTGTGAATAAGGCTGTACAATTCTGCATAAAAAATTTAATTCTGTGTTCCCTCCCCCTTAATCCCCCTCCAAAAGGGTACAAGTGTTCCTTGGCACGGGCAACCGTTTTTTGCCCGCAAATCTTCGAATTGCTTCACAAAATCTCTTTCCTAATTTTTTTTATAGTTCTTAACAGTATTCACAAACGCCTTCACACCATCTAATGGCGTATCAGGATATACACCATGACCAAGATTCACAATATGATTCCCACCAAATGCATCAATCATCTTAGTGGCTTTATCTTCTATTTCTTTATGATCTGCATATAGAACACACGGATCAAGATTCCCTTGAACTACCCTATCTGGTCCAAGTGTTTCTCTCACAAAATCAGTACTCATATTCCAATCAATACCTATCACATCTGAACCAATCCCAGCAATATCCTCCAATGCAAACCAAGCTCCTTTGCTAAATACAATTGTTGGAATACCTTCTGCTTGAAGTGCATCATTGATTTGCTTTAAATATGGAATACAGAAAGAACGATACATCTGCTCATCCAATACTCCTGCCCATGAATCAAAAATCTGAATTACATCAGCTCCATGTTTTGCTTTTAGCTTTGTGTAGGCAATTATTGTTTCCGTCAACTTCGACATTAACTTATGCGCAGCTTCTGGATTCTGATACATTAGCTTTTTTGCTTTCGAGAAAGTCTTACTTCCACTTCCCTCTACCATATAACAAAACAAAGTAAAAGGCGCACCACTAAATCCAATCAAAGGCACTCGATCATTCAATTCCTTCTTCGTTATATCTAATCCATTAAATACATAATCTAATTTCTCAGCAGCCATCTGACCAAAATCCAAATTATCTATATCTGCTTCAGATTGAATTGTATTTGGAAAGTTTGGACCTTTTTTTTCTACCATTTCGTATGGCAATCCCATAGCTTCTGGAATCACAAGAATATCAGAAAAAATTATTGCAGCATCTACACCCAATTCATCTACAGGTTGGATAGTAACTTCTGCGACCAAATCCGGTGTTGTTACCAATTCTATAAAACCAGACAAACTAGCCCTCACTTCTCTATATTGAGGTAAGATCCTTCCCGCCTGTCTCATCAACCAAACTGGAGGTCTTTCTGTTTGTTCGCCATTCACTGTTCTGAGGAAAATATCGTTTTTATATGCCATTTTTATTATTTTTAGATTAGACCGCTTCGCTTGTAGACTTTTCAAAGTTAGACTGCTGGGCTTTTGATGTTTTGAGTTTAGACCGCTGGGCTTTTTGACTACTAGAACATTAAAGCATGTAACTTTTGCCCACGCAGTCAATTGTTACCGTTAGCTTAAATTCAATAATTCATCAACTCAACAATTCAACAATTCTTAAACGCAACAATTCATCAGCACTAAAA
>CAJXUU010000214.1 GCA_913061325.1 uncultured Saprospirales bacterium
CAGCGTCAGATGTGTATAAGAGACAGCGATTAGTTGAACTAGGGGTACTGGCTATATCATAAAGTTCCTTAAGCTTGGCAGACGAGATAGTGATTTCACAAAATTGTAATATTCTATCAATTTCCTTTTGGGGACTATTGCAAAACTCAGAATGTTTGACCATCAAGAACCTATTTTCAAAACCTTTTGAATTAGCGATAACATCTTTGGTTGATTCAATCCAATAATCTAACTGCTTGACAGCTAATTCATTTTCAGATTCATTCCCATTTAAATAAATTTGATACTTCCATCCCCAGTTTTTAAGCTGTTGTTTATTATTTGAGAATGCCATATCAAGACCATTTCTTAACACATGAATGTATTTAAGATTAGGAAATAAATTAAAAATTTCGTTCACATATATTTGCGTATTTGGCTCCTTCCATCCCCAGATATCACGTGAAATTTCTTTGCTAAATAGTAATTTAAACACGTTTAAGTAGAATTTTACTCCAGATGAATGAGTAGGATTTGTGTATCCTGATTTATAATACACTATTAGATCTTTGAGAGATAGTTTTCCACTTTCCATGTATTTTTTAAAAGAAAGCAGCCTTTTGTTCTTTTCATCAAGTGACGCCTTCTTATACCATTCCGGATTTTTTAATAATCTTGTAAAAAATAAATTGTCATTAGGCCTATTTAGGTCATCCCCCATAAAAATACCTGCTTGAATCAAAACTTGCGCAATTGCTCTTGTACCGCTGCCGCCTAACGCTCCTATTGAGATTATCTTTTTATTCATGGGGTTAACTTTTTTGTGCGTTTGTGAAAAGCACTTTTAAAGTTTTAGGTTGATTCATCACAGTTCTCCACCCTTCATCATTTGATGATTGGACAACATCTCTAAAAGACACTCGAATTTTCGAATTAGGTCTCAATTTCCAACCCAAACTAGGATTCGGCATAAAAATATCCCTAGGTTTAGCAACCACTGTATTCGAAATTTTCTCTTCTTTATTAAAGACCATAGCACGAAACTATAAAGTTTATTAATAGTTGCAAAATTTACAATTTATGATATTTCAGACCAAATAAAATAAATATCCTTTTATTGAAAATGAAAGACATTAAAGATTAGAGAAGTAGGTGAAAAAAAAGAGCCTTGCAGAATTATTTCTGCAAAGCTCTTTTTAAGTATTTCTTCTTATCTAAAACTGCTTTATCAATTTCAGTCTCATACTTGTTTTCTATATCACTCTGTAATAATCATCACTTTAGAATCAATAATTTTTCCACTTACAGAAAGGGAATATACAAAAGTACCAGTGGCTAAAGTGGTTGAATCTACTGCTAATTTACCATCACCCGTCTCGTTTATTTGAATAGCGCTCATAACAGATCCCTTTAAATCGTAAATACGGATTTCGACATCTTCCAAACCTTCGGGGATAAAGTATCGTATTTCCGCTGATTCATTAAAAGGATTAGGGGCATTCTGTAAAAGAAAAGCATCATTGGCAGAGGGTTCGCGCGGACTGCTTGAACAGCAATTATTTAAATTTTCTCTGATTACCTTATTTTCCAGTCGTAGCTCTTCTGTCAGCTGGCGTAAATCATCCACTAAAGTTGTTAACTCATTAACTTTTTGAGCATCTACAGCGGAGTTACTACTAGCTATTATTTCATCCTTCATGATCTCTAGATCTATTGGGTAGGAGATGTCTTCTTTTTCTTCTTGAACCTCTTCGCTCAGTGTTCCTGGTACGTCCAGGTCAACAATATAGGATCCTTTGTTTGGTACATCCTTGGCAATAGGCGTTTCGGTTTTAACAGTGGGCCCTGGCTTAGCATCAACCGGACGGCCATTATCACCAGAGGACTGTGCGAAAGTAAGTTGTAAAAGAGCGCATTGAAAAACCAGTATTGCGATATATTTTATATTTTTCATGTGTTTAAAATTTTATTTTTTTGTAAAAATCAACGATTTAAGTTTAATCATCTCCTTGGGTGTCTGAAGCTTGTCCATCGGAATCTATAGGAATAAAAATTTAATGGCACTAAAATTAACCAACGATCTTTATTACTCCCTCTGGTTTCTAAAGCTCAGTTATCGGCGTTTCATTAGAATCTTTTTTTAGAATTAATAAATTTTAAATCATAGGAGATTAAATTATTCTTTTTCTCCAACAGCTTTATCGGAAGAATCAGAAGAGTTATGAGTTTTATTCAAAGCGGAAACCATTTGGATCAATTCAGCTAGCTGGGTTTCCAAAGTTTCCATTTTAATCAGTTGAGCTTTTAAGTTTGCAATTTCTTCCGCTTGCTGGTTGATGGTCTGCTGCTGCTTGTTATTGACTTCCAGACGACTTTCCTTCTCAATATTTATTCTCTTGTAGAGCTGTTCGATGTAAAGATGCGCTTTCTCCAACTCCTCTAGAACCCCTTGGCTACGATTTGCGACATTGATCATAGCCTTGCCATCATCACCGATGACCCCTCGTCCCACTGCAGGCAAGTGCTTGTGCTTCCACATAAAGGACGCGTGTTCCTCGATCGACTCGAGATTGTAGTCGGGCTCGAAGACGAAGTCAGGGTTGCTGTTGTCAATGCCGTTGATGAAGAGAACGCCCGTAATGTCGATACGGTCAGGGCTGCCGTTCAAGCCGATCTTTAGTAGGTTGTTGTTCGCCAGGTCGTCGATTTTCACTGGCGTAATACCATTTGTGACGTTGGTGATATTGAGCCGACCAGAATTGTCAGCCGAAATCAATTCCCATGTGTTGCCAGTGGTTGCTTGAGTATTAGTCAACCGCAATTTCGGATTACTGCTGCGCTCGATATCGAGGGGAGCATCCGGAGACTGGGTCCCCATACCTACATTTCCACTTGCAGCAATGTCAATGCTACTTGTCGGAGCATTGGGTCTTATTCTAAATGGAAGTTTACTACCATTCGTTACATCCCTAATGAAGAAATTTGTCTCATTAGCAGCCAGATCCCAGGTTTGCGCGGTAAAGCCAGAAGAACCATTTTGTTCTAAACGCATGGTAGGAGAATCCCCGTCCACCACATGCAATTCCACTACTGGAGTTGCGGTACCTAAGCCTATATTGCCACCGCTGGCATCAACATGTAGTGCATTGGCCCCGGCCCCGGCTTCTATCCGAAAAGGGACATTTCCGGCAGTAGCATCTTCTACTGCAAAATAGCTGGCCCCACCATTTGAAGAATCATTGATGGATATTCGCCAGTCATTTGATGGAAAACTTGCCGAATTACTAGTATCATCAAAATGGATACGTAAGTTATTTTCTTTATATCGTCCGGTATCAAAGCCAAAATTTTCGCCATTGTTACAATCCTGGCCTACACAGATGCTGCCGTTAACAATAACATCATCTAAAAACTGCTGGTCATCTTCGAACATTGATGTATTATCTGTTGCAAAAGGTAGAGCGTTAGAAGCCCATACTGGCTTGCCGTGTTCCAAGTTGACATCATTTAAGGAAGCATATAACACTGGATGATCTTGTTCCTGTTCCCAGGATATGCTGGCCATCTTCGACAGGTTTACTCCATTGACTTCTCTTTCATCTGGCGAGACAAATTGGCCATTTCGGATACTGAAGGAAATATTATATACATTTACTGTAGACGGAAGCTCATGCGCCAAACGGTAGGCAGCGATCTTTTCCTGATCATTTTCTTTCCTTAAGGCGGCGAGTTCCAGTCGTATTGTTTCAGACAAGGTAACTATTGGTGTGACTTGCATCTTGTAAGTCCCATCAGAAAATTTCTTTCCGTCCTTATTTACATTTGAAAGAGAGATATTTTTGGTGTGCTCTATCTGTTGTTTAAAATAGTAATTATTAGGCCCCGCGATTTCCATTAAGTAGGAATTGGGACTAATCATTTTAAAATTGGCTTCATTGGCCGTAATCGAGGCCTTTTCGACCAATTGGGCTTTTAGGCTATTTATCCCTAATGTACAACAAAAAAACAGGGTGCAAAAAAGTAAGTTTTTAATTTTCATAAATAGGTTAATTTTGTATTATAAGCAAACAGGTATACGATATTTGGTGAACAAACTGAAGGCAATATAATCATAAAAAGTAAAAATGAATAATCCTTTGTTAATTATAAATAGTGGCTTGTGTAAATTAGCAACTTTAAATCACTTCATTAGCGTTTGGTAGTTGTCAGTTGCTATTTTAAGTATCATCCACTTCGTTAGCATAAGATTCGGTGTCACCAACAGGTGATTTAACGACCCTTTTGCCAACCTTCGTTCGACAAAGAGATGCTGCATCGCCTATTACGGAGTTGCCATTAAAATTGATATCAATAAGGCAATGTCCAGTCAGTTGATAATAAACCAAACTATTGATATTCATGAGTTCAATAGGTTATATATGTTATTGAGAAGTGGGCCTGCCTATGTTATAGTCGGGAGCTTAACTAGCATTATTAAAACGACAAACAATTTCATTTTATCATTTTGAGCTAAATATATAAGTGAGAATGCTTAACACTTTGAATAGCTAATAGGAATTTTAAGATAGATAAACCATTGAACAAATAACTGTTTAAATCGCGTAAAACAATACTTACCTTGTTTAGGGCATACCGATTTTAGAAGAAACTTTTATTTATAGGAAATCACATGTTGTTTGTTGGGTTCTACATTTTCTACTATTTGTACATGCCCATTTGGCCATCTAATTTCCAGGGTGCATGCTTTGGAAGCTCCTAATCCAAAATGACATATTTTCGGATGAACAGATAAATACCCGGTTGTACTATACACCTCTTTCCATTTTTTCTCTCCATCCGGAGTCGTCAGGATTAGTGCTGTACCAATGGCATCTTTAGTAATTTTTTGTGAAGGATCACCTATTAATTTGATCGCCACCCAATTATTTGTATTAGCCTCTTGCTCTGTGTTGTTGCGAAACAACTTTGCTTTGTTTTGATAGTCATTGACAATAACCTCCAGGTCTCCATCATTATCCATATCAAAAAAAGCGGCGCTTCTCGACGTTCCAGAATAGTCTAAGCCACCGGAATTAGTAACTACTTCGAGTGTTCCTTGCTCATTACTAAATAAAATATTGGCTTCCGCATTACTGTTGGCATAGCTTACCTCCTTCGCTTCCCCCTCTGGGCTGTTATAGTATTCATTAGAAGTACCATAAACGCTATATTGGTTCATTCCCGTAAGGCAATACAGATCATCATCGCCATCGTTGTCGAAATCAAAAAAGTCGGCATCCCAGGACCAGCCAGTTGCAGAATAGCCTCTGCCAATGGCTGTAGATTTAGCATAGCTAAGCAGGCCATTTTTATCTGTTGAAGAAATAAAAAGGTCATTCGCTTCCACTACGCGCATGGTGGCAAGTGAAGAAGGGTCAAAATGAGCTGGTGTATCTTCGTTTGGGAGTACATACTTATCGTCTTTTTCCATTACAACAATGTTGGAAATATAAAAATCGGGGCGCATATCGCGGTTTAAATCGCTGATCCCAATATTCATGGTGTAGGAAGGCTTATCTGTAGCCATTGCAGCACTGACATCTGTAAAGGTACCGTCCTGATTATTAAGGTAGTAAGCATTGATTCCAAAATCATTGCCTACAATGAGGTCTTGCCAGGCATCCCCATTGATGTCAGTGTGTCCGACGGCTTGAGTCCATCCGAGGTTTTGTAAACCGGAGCCTTCAGATACATCTTCAAATCTAAAGTTACCCATGTTTCGGAAAAGTTTATTTGGACTCCCATTGGTATTATGCCGTTTCAAGGTGGGTAACTCCCCTTTAAGATAATTTCCAAAATAACCAATATAGATATCTGCTAATCCATCTTTATCATAATCGATAGAAGTAGCAGGCCCTCCGATCAAACCTTTTCCACCAAGATTAGCCTGGTCTGTCATATCCTCAAAGGTGCCGTCCCCTCTATTGCGATAAATGCGATGAGCATCGTTGGCGAAAGAAATAAAAATATCTTGCCAGCCATCGTTATCAAAGTCTAACAGGATCGGTTGTCGGGGTTCGCCGTAATTTCCATCTGGCCGTTTCCAGTTGAGCCCAGCTTGATCTGTCACATCAACAAATTGTTTACCCTTGTCATTTTTAAAAAGGCGATTGCCTCGTCCTCCCATAAGCAAGATATCGACCCAGCCATCATTATCCATGTCTTCGGCCGCTACTCCGCCTCCACCAAAAGCAGGTGGGATCGCCAATCGAGCCAAGTTTTCATCCTCTTTGACTACATAAGCTCTTATGGCACGGTTCAACCAATCGGAATTGCGATGTTCAAAGTTTAATGCTGCTTCATTGGTTATTTCTGAAAAAGGGGTTTCAGTGGCCAGGCTGGCAGCTGATTTACCTGATATTATTTTTGTATCCGAAATAGTAGCAGTCATCTTTTGATGTTCGTCTAACTTGCTTTGAAAGTTCAGTAAGGCATTTTTAATATGCTGGATTTCCATCACTTCCTGTCCTTGTTCTTTGGCATTGGTACCTCCCATTCTAAAGACCAACACCGCAAATTGAGCGATTCCTTCCACTAATAATTCTAAAGCAAAAGGATCAATTGCTACTTTTATGTTGCTTTCCCGATCATCCAGTGCATATTTTAAGTACTGCCAATGCAAACCGCTATCCCGAAAGGCATCCAAATCATAAGCTTCTATGACAATTTGATTTTGCATATCCAAATTAGGGAAGTAAGTCACATCTTCAAACATATTGATCGAATGAGGCAAATACGCTTGAACGGCATGATAAACCGCTTCATATTCCATAGTAGGTTTGTTCTGCTGTATCGCATGTAGCTCGGCATTATTCAGTAAATCCGTGCTGAATTGTACCATAAGATTCGTGTAGAAATTTGTAAGTTCTTTACTCACTGCTGGGTCTGTTGGCCAAAGTATTCTCGAAAAATAGACTTGAATATTTCTAAGAAAAACCGATTGATTGATTTTGTTATAATTTCGGTAGGCTGCTTGTTTTTGATCAATAATTTTATACACAAGCGCCCTATAATCAAGCTTTTTCTTTTTCTTGGAGACTGATGTTGAAGGTCTTGACTTTAGGTTATTAAACAATATTTTTACAGCCGCATCAATATGGAGTTCCCCGATCTGGAACGCATTGTCTTTTCTGGCCAATTTATCAGACTCCTTAAGTAAGGCTATAACGGACAGGTCAATACTTTTTTTAAAGTAGGTCATCACCTCCTCATTTAGGGAAGCTAATGTTTCCGATTCAAAAAGAAAAGATTGCTGAACAGATAGAATGGCCCTTAAGGCGTATGCTACAGTGCTATATTGTCGATAGTCTCTTGCAGCAATAAATACCTTATGATGATCTTGAAAGGAGAGGTGAATTCCAAGTTCATCCTCATAATAACTAAAATATTTTTGTTCTATTTCTTTGAATATAGCCAATTGATCCAGCGCCCCGGAACGACTGTTTATCGTTTTCGTATAATCCAACCAAAGTGTTTTGACATATTTCTTTTGAAAGGCGATTCGTTTATCTCTAGCTTCAAAACTAAGTGGGGTTCCATACAAAAAATCTTCAAGGCGGGAAGCGGTGGCATGGCACTTTGGATCTTTATTATTTTCCAGCTGTCCAATTTGTCCAATGACAGGTTGAAAATCTGAAATTTCTTGACTATATACATAGTGCTGTTGGAATAGGCCAAGAAAGAAAAGTAAGAAGAAATATTTCATAATAAGCGGTCCTTTTTATTTATTATCTGACATTGGATCTCATAGCACATTCGAATGTACGGTGTAGAAGCTGAATACCGTATATTAGCCGAGGATTTTCTTCTCAGAAAGGAGCATGTTTTATAGATTTGTCTGTTGAATCAACTCTTTGAACGCAATTATAGGTATTTTTAATTTCCAAAGGCAAATGATTATTAAACCTAAATGTTAATATTAAAACAGAAACGTCTGATGCAGGAATGTACCAAACAGCGAATCCTGCGATTGGCATGTTCTAATCCTTTCTACTCCTCATAGTAGTAATTACTTTTGCAGGTAGTATTAGTAACTGGGATAAATCACATGTTTTGAGCATGTAACCTTAATTCCTTTTTCTTGGCATTCCTCTATGATCTGTAATTTTCTGATGTGCTTTAGTGTTTTCTTCCATTTTGTGTCTTTTTCATGTCCATAAGTTCTAAAAATATTTTAGGAACTTTTCTGATTTTATAGGGGGCTGTTACATTGACATTCCATTATAATTTATCAAATTGGTTAGTAGTGTTGTAACCTTCCCCAAGTTAGGACAGGTGTTAAGTTAAAAAAAACCATTTAAATAACTTGTAGCAGCTCATCATTATTTATGTAGATTCTGTCAAGGCTGGCGACGGCAAGGAGTCATTTATTTTAGCCTTTACTGATTCGGAATAAATAATTTCTTTGCTATAGAGTTCTTTAAATGCTTTGGGGCTTCGATACCCCAATGACCGATGAGGATGATTATCGTTATAATCTTTCTTCCATTTATCACAAATAATATTCACTTGTTGTAATGAGCTAAATAGATATGCATCCAATACATCTTCCCTAAAGTGACGATTAAATCTTTCTACATAAGCATTCTGAGTTGGAGTACCTGGCTTTATATGTTCAAGGTTTATTCCTTTTACTTTACAGTAGTCTCGTAGTTTATGGCTTATGAATTCTGGGCCATTGTCTACTCGTATTTTTACAGGTAATCCCCTTTCTACTTCTAGGTTTTGTAATGCTCTAATCACAAACTCAGACGGATAACTATATTGTCCATCTACCCACAATGCTTCTCGATTAAAGTCATCAATAATATTAAGTACTCGTATTCTTCTTCCATTTTCTAACGCATCACTCATGAAGTCCATTGACCAGCAATGATTAGGCCTACTCGGAACCTGCAATGGCTCTGGGTTTCTAGTTGGTAATCTGCGTTTTCGTTTTCTTCGCTTTTCCAAACGCATCATTTTATAGACCCGATAAATCCTTTTTCGATTCCATGGATATCCTTGCGCACGCAATCTGCCAACATACTCATCTAGTCCTCTTGTTGGTAATTTATCAGCTAACTCATTAAGCTTAGCTATCAATTCGCTATCATCTTTCTTACTATCGTAGTACCACATTGACCTTGCTAGCCGCAATAATGAGCATGCCCTGTTGATGCTCATCTTATAGTTGGATTTCAAATAATCTACTACTGGTTTCTTCTCACAGGGCTTTACCACTTTTTTGAGATCACATCTTTTAGTGCCATATTATCCAATGCTGCATCGGCGTACATTTGTTTCAGTTTCCTATTCTCAGCTTCTAATTCTTTAAGCCGTTTAAGTTGGCTAGAGTCCATACCTGAATACTTCTTACGCCAGTTGTAGAATGTTGTAGATGTTATCCCTAATTCTCGACAGAGATCTTTAATCTCTCGTCCGCCTTCATACTCTTTGAGCACTCGTGCAATCTGTTCTTCTGTGAATCGTTTCTTCTTCATTTTTCAGTTAAATTTACAAAGTTTTTAACTGTCTCGTTTTTGGGGAAGGTTACAGATGAAAGACATTTAATTGATGGCAAACGCTCGATTATGCTTGTACCTAAAGGAGCTAATAAATTAAAACATATTGACTTTTGGGATATGAATGTAAAACTATTGCGTTTACACTAATTCACAGGAAGATTTTTATTCAAAACCGAAATAAATACGGCCTACAATAACACTGTATGATAATATCAGCTAATTCCCCTAAATTTCATGATAGTGTATTTCTGAAAAGGCGAATGGAAAGAAATTGAATAATAAGAATGACCAAAGAAAAGATTTTAAAGATCATATCTATATCATCATATTCGTTAATTATATTAATGGGTCAAATGATAGGTATACCTCTTATTTTATGGCTTATATTGACAAGTTTTGAATTTGGAAATAGTGATCAAATATTCGCCATTTCAGGACTTGTAGGCGTAATTATAAACTTTACTAAATATTACAAAAGAACAGTTTTTAAAATATTGAGTTTTGCTTTGATGCTAACTCCAATTATAAGAAGATTAACAGCTGTCTCTTATACACATCT
>CAJXUU010000215.1 GCA_913061325.1 uncultured Saprospirales bacterium
GATTTCTCCTGCCGGAGCACTTTCATTGGGTGCGAATACAAACCTTGAAGGAAGGTTGCTTACTAAATCAGGAGCAATAACGATGGGAGCGAACTGCATTATTACCGCTCCATCTGGAACCTCTCCTATAGAATTAGGTGTACTTTCCACACTTGTGCTGTTTAGCTCTGCCGGTGCTGTTTCAGATGTTCCAACGTGTATGATCACTGGAGATGTAGGTACTGCATTAGGAGCTCTAACAATTGCTGGCACTCATATTGGACAACAATATCCCCCTGGTACTACTACTACTCAAAGCCCCATTCCTGCTACTATATACAGTATTTATCAAAATGGAGTTGAGGTATCAAATTCTATCCGAAAAATTAATTCAGAGAACGCAGTAGTGAATCTCCAGGCAATGATTACAACCTCTACCGAAGAAACAATCGAAGTACGATGGAAAGTCGACAGTGGTGAAGTGACTCTAAATCGTAGAGTCTTATCGTTGATAAATTGTGGATATTAGATGTTTCCCATTCAGGTTTAAGAACTAAATTGTCTTAGGTAATAATTTGATCATGAATTCATTACAGTAAAAGCAGTAGATTTTTTATTCTGTATATTTAGCGGTACTTCAGCGTAGGGACTTCAGCTGGGAGCATTTTAGATTATCGCATATCATAATTTGATATATTTAAATAAAAAATATGAATGAAGGTATTATAAAGCCGGCATCATAAAGCAGTTTCACGATTTGAAGATTCTACAATTCTGAAAAAATATAATTAAAATGCTTGATTATATTATTGACAAAGAGTCATTTTGAACTGGCCACTTCAACTTCCATAACTGCAAAATTGTTATTCAAAGCATACAAAAATATATGATCGTCTAGATAATCTGTTGTTGTACTAATAATCAATTGCCCGTCTAGTCCTTTTTTTAGCTATATCAAAACTAATAAATGTCTGGTTTAGTCAAAATATATCTTTCAATATTCGTTACATTCTTTAAGCAAGCGGGTTTTCTAATGGAACGCCATTTTCCGTCATACCTATTAAATATTATTGTCCATTAGCGTTTGGGTATAGATATGAGGCTGTTTTTATTTGTGTTGCAAAACATTTCAATAACATAATAGCCTCTACAATGAATTCTTTTCATCAAGCTAAATTTAGAAAAATTAGATTCTTTTGATATTAAATCGTTAACGATGACTCCTGAGTTTAAACTTCGGGAATCTGGAAAAATTTCAGCTTTCAATTTCTTGTTTTCTTTTTTTTGTTCTCATGCAGGCATAGTGTTATAGCCTTCGGCTATGGGCATTAGTTATCTCTTGCATATCCGATAAGTCTATTACTTTTCAGGCTATTTCTAAACGACTCAATCTAAAAGCACTGACTTTCGTTAAATCAGCTTCTGAAGCGGTTGTTTATCAGTGTTAGCAAAAAGATTTGCATTCATGAATTTGGATGCTCTTCATTATTCAATAGAATCTTACTGGAAGACAGTACATGTATAAAAACGCCGCAAGCACTGAAGGCTGCCTATTCTGGATCTAATTATCAATATGTTTCTGCGGTTGTAACTAGAATTCAACTACGCCTTGACATATTAAGTAAAGATTATTTCAAGTGCGTTTTTTCTTGCTTCAGAGAGCATGATGCTACTTATGCTGATGATATCCTTAAAGAAGGACAACCTGGGGATATGATCTTACCAGATCTAGATTATTCGATTGGTGAAGTCTTTAATGAAATTGATAAGGCAGATGCCTTTTATATCTCAAGATTTAAAATTCAAGCAAAGGTATATTCAGTAGTACTTGTTGAATCAGTGGACTTGACCAGAATTTTTAAGCAATTGGATAGAAAGGGGGGCAGTAAGTTCGAATCAAATTTCTTAATTGGTTCTAAAAGTAAATTGAAGTATAGAGTTGTTTGCATAAGACTGCCTTTTCATCAAATAGATATGCGAAATAGTAAACTCCAAAAAAATGGTAATCGAAATAACAAGAATAACAAACAATTGAATTACCTTCATCTATGGAACATTTTCTTTACAAACCTATACAGCAAAGGCGTTTTAATTGAAAAGTCTATAAATTATTTTCTTTAAGATGGCACATCTAATTCGTTTTTAAAACGTGGAAAAGTTACTTTAATATTAATTCGATAATTCAATCAGCACAATGCCCCAATCCAATAAAGCCAGATCTTCTTTTATAACTCTGCTTAACTTACATCGTTTTCATAGTTAATCTACTATTTAAAACCTACCAAAGGTCGGTATAAAAAAATATAACAGCCTTCTTTCTCCTATGAAATTTATGAAGGCATACCTGAACGGCTCCATCGCCGTTCTAGAGTCCTCTAAACTGGATATTGCAAAACAATTAACGAAAAATTGTTGCTACAATAATCGCAAGGATAGAATAAACATATATAGAAAAATTATCTATTTTTAAGTTAGGTTGATGCCTTTGCTTAGCGAGGTCATAATAGCGTTTATAGATATTTACTATAATAAAGAGTTCTACTTGAACTCAGCGAGATCACCAAAATTGATACTTACCTAGGTAGATACAATATAATTAATCGAGAAATATTTTTCAATCATAACATTGAAAATATTTCTAGTAACAAGCCTTAGCATAGTTCAGAAAAAATATTAAAAATAGATAGAGTGTATGTCGTACTTACCACTCAGCTTTCTCCATATAATGGAAAATTGTCTATGGTATGGAAAAAAACATATTCTTAAGTTTTATAAAAAGTTACTAACCAGAAAGTTAAGAAGCAGGTACGATTTTTCAACATGTTGAGTTATGAAGAACAGAAAACGTACTCAAATTCTAGCAATCGCTCTTTTTATGAGTCTAGGATCCCATTTAAATGGTCAAGAAATATGCACCAATGGAATTGACGATGATAATGATGGTTTCCTAGATTACATAGATAACGATTATAATAATCTCCAAGGCTGTACGATGGTACGTAATATTACTTTGTTTCAAACAAATTATTATAAAAGACCAAATCCAGATATTTACGGAGCTACAATATCTAACGACCACATAAAAAAGTAAGATTTAAAATTGGCCTAATTTATCGCTAGCTAACTTCTAAACAACACCTAATAATGAAAAATACGGCAATATTAGCTTTACTACTATTTTCCCCTACTCCTATCATTAGTAAAACTATAAATTTAGGAATACATATCAATTTTGAAGCTTTTACTAGAACGGGAGTAGCTAAAAATAGTGGAACCTCTAAATGGGATATTGGCTCAAATAATGGAATGGTAAGCGGATTTGAAGATGACGACTTTATTGGTAAAGTATACAATGCAGATTCTATAACTGCTCAGGCAAGAATAGATTTACTAAGATTGTATATACACCTTAATTATATCTTTGTTACATACCCTTCGACTCATGCTGCCGCTTTAGGAACTGGAGAGACTGCTATCGCTGTCAAGGATGCGAATGTTCAGCTTAATTGGGTTACTGCCACCGAAATTAGTAATGATTACATTACTGTTGAGTACTCAGAAGATGGAATTTATTTTTCACCAATCAGTAAAATAACTGGTGCGGGAAACAGTGCACAATCATTAGCCTATTCAGCAATTGACCATAGCCCACTTGATGGGATATCATACTATCGTTTAAAGAAAACGAATTATGATGGGAGGTCTAATTATTCTAGAATAATAAAAGAAGAGTTTAAAAATACGAAAAACTATATTTTAGGTATCTATCCAAATCCATTTTCAAATGCAACAACTTCCCATACTAATGAGAACTTAAAATACTATAGCTTAATAGCTTACAATCCATTGGGACAGTTAGGTAAACAAATAATAAATATTTCTGGACAAACATTTTCTTTTCAGCGTAATAATTTATCAGACGTCCTGTACTCTATTAGATAGGCACAAGAAAGCACTGTAATCGCGATTGACAAACTAATAAATGTAGAATAACAAGAAAAAACAAAGTCTTAACACTAATTGAGAAGTTTTATCTGAGATTACTTAGGGTTAACCTGAGTAGTTAATCATTATATAAAAATTATGAAAAATAATTCGAATTATTTCGTAGTGCAACTAATTTTATTGATTTCAACAGGCTTATCTGGTCAGGTCGGTATCGGGACAACAGTTCCTGATATTTCTTCTGCACTGGATATTTCGTCCAGCAGCAAAGGTTTTTTAATGCCAAGATTGTCCACGGAAGAAAGGAGTAATATCCTACTCCCAGCTAATGGCTTAATGGTCTATAACACGACATTGAATGATGGTCAATTAAATATTGGAACACCCTTAGCACCAAAGTGGAAAGGTATCAAAGGACAAGGGCCCATGATTGATTGTGTTACTGAAAACGATAGTATCAGTACTATATCTAATAGTGATCTATTGGTGCCAGGAATGACGATATCGCCTCAGCCAGGGACATATTTAGTTTTCTTTAATGGCCAACATAAAGTCGGATACTGTCCAGCGTTATTTACTTCAGATCAAGCTGTTATAGATATGTTCGGGATCTACCAAGCCTTGTCGGCATTGCCAGTCGGCACACCTCACGCTCTTGTTTTCGGAAATGGAGAGGTCTTGTCTCCTGATGTTTATGACGTAACTGGAGCACCGTCGATTGCAGGAACACTCACATTAGATGGCGGAGGAGACACAAGCTCGGTTTTTATTATCAGAGGTGCTGGTGCATTTAGTACCGCAGCTGGTTCAACAATAGAATTGATCAATGGAGCAAGCTCCAACAATATATTCTGGATGTCTGAAGCTGCTCTTTCTACGGCCGCTGGGACAACAATGAAGGGAACAATGATTTCTCCTGCCGGAGCACTTTCATTGGGTGCGAATACAAACCTTGAAGGAAGGATGTTTACTAAATTAGGAACAATAACGATGGGAGCGGACTGCATTATTACCGCTCCAGCTGCGCCGTCTCCTATAGAATTAGGTGTACTTTCCACACTTGTGCTGTTTAGCTCTTCTGGTGCGGTTTCAGATGTCGTCACTTGTATGACCACTGGGGATGTGGGTACTGCATTCGGACCTTTGACAATTACAGGTACTCATATTGGAGAACAATACCCCGCAGGTACAACAGCTACCCCAACCCCAATTCCTACTACTACCTACAGTATTTATCAAAATGGAGATGAGGTATTAAGTTCTAGCCGAAAAATTAATTCAGAGAGCGCAGTAGTGACCCTCCAGTCAATTGTAACAACATTAACCGAAGAAGCCATCGAAATACGATGGAAAGTCGACAGTGGCGAAGTGACTCTCAATCATAGAGTCCTATCGTTGATTCGTTCTGAATTTTAGATGTTTCACATTCAAGTTCAAGAATTAAATTGTCTTAGACAATTTAATCATGACTTTATTACATCAAAGGGCAGTAGAGTCTGTATTCTGTATGTTTAGCGTCACTTAAGTGTGAGGACTTCAACTTCCATAGCTGCAAAATTGTTATTCAAAGCATACAAAAATGTATGATCGTCTAGATAGTCTGTTGTTGTTGTTGTTGTTGTTATCAATTGCCGTTTAGTCTTTTTTAGCTATTTCAAAACTAATAAATGTCTGGTCTAGTCAAAATATATCTTTCAATATTCGTTTCATTCTTTAAGCTTGCGGGTTCTCTAATAGATCTCTATTTTCAGTCATACTTATTTAATATTATTGTCCATTAGCGTCTGAGTATACTTATGAGAGCAATATTGAGGTCCTCTATCTGAATGATGAATCAATTCTAGATCTTCATATTCTCGATTTTTTAATGCGTCTATAAATGTATCATTAAAGAACTTTACTGTCATCTTCTCACCTAAACTATAACCCACGATTTTTCTTAAATAAGAGTCTGTGATCAACATGAGATAGTAAAACTACGCGTGCTACTTAGATAAGTGTTATCAGAGCCCCACAAACTTTCCGTTCTATCTATTTATCTATCTATCTATCTATCTATCTATCTATCTATCTATCTATCTATCTATCTTTAAATTAACTGCAAGATTTGGATATTTCTTCATGTGATGATTACTATTTATGGGGTATGGACCACGAAGCAGTTTATTATTTATTAGTGAGTTATCACGTAGTACATGAAACTTATCTTACCCAATTCTGATGCAGTAATCTATTAGTTCATCTTGAAGAATGAAATGTAGTTTCTTAGATCCTAACCGTTTAGCGATCAATCGTTACCGAGTAGATCTACTAGTACTCCAACTTCGAAGGCTTGAACCAGTCTGTATTTTTATTTGCATCTTATAGCACGATTGTCGAGTTCTTCCTACTAATTCACATAATGTTCTTAATGATATTATAGCATAGATCTTTCGTAATGATCTTACCGCTTCGGACCAAATTTATTTTTAATGTTGATTAGCAATTTTTTATTTGCTTCATTGATCAACATCTCTAATATCTCGTTGCTAAGTAGATCTTGTTCTATGATTTTTAACAGTTCCTATCGACTCTTTTCCGCATTGGTATCGTTAAAACAGAACTGTTCATCTTGTTTATTGTTTATAAGATTAGATTCGTGGTGAATAATATGTCGATACCGTCTAACAAACTCATTTAGAACATCTTTTATTCTTCAAGTAGTAATCTTCCGCAAGAAGCAGACAACTGGCTTCTCCATCTAAATATTGTCATGCAATCTTTCGTTTTAGTATTTCATCATATCGTTTTTCACTTCTTACACGTTTTGACTTTTTGCCATAATTTATAGATCTTTGTATCACCTATTTCATTTCGATATACTTTTGTTTTTTATAAATTGAGATACACAGGAAAAGTAACGACTTCAGACACTATTGCTTTACTATCTATTTGACCTCGTACAAATTTCGAGAAATAAAGCCCTTAAAAAGGATCCATATATCTTTGATCATTAACAAATGACTCATCTGTCAATGTTTTCAAGAAGTTGACTAGATCTACCTTATCTTCTTCAGTTAAGAATAAGCCTGTCAAACTAGTAGCCAAAATAGCTTCATCAATCGTACTTGATGGGTGAATACCTTCATTATAGTGATCCACAACTTCTTCTAGTGTTTGGAATCTACCATCATGCATATATGGTGCTGTGAGTTCAATATTTCTTAATGTAGGCACTTTGAATCTTGCTCTATCCATAGGTTTACCTGAAACTGCTTCTCTTCCTATATCTATAAAGTCAACATCTACATCAAGTCCATTATTCATGTATAAATCGTTCTCAAAATTTGCACCACCATGACAGTGAGCGCAGTCAGCGCCAGAAAACTGTGGAAAGAATGGATTGTATTCAGTTTCGAATAGTAGCCGGCCTCTTTCTTCACTTTCGGTTAACTCAATTGAGCCAGCTTTCCATTGATCATATTTAGAATTATAGGAAACGATACTGAGCATAAATTGTTCCATGGCTAGTGCCATCTTATCTATTGTAATATCATCATTACCATATACTCTTGTGAATTGATCTCGATAGATCTTTGTATCATTCAATTTCGCCAATACATTTTCTAGGGTCTCATCCATTTCAAGCTCATCTTGGATTGGTAATATGGCTTGATCTCTGAGCAAGTGGGCTCTCCCATCCCAAAAGAATTCATTGCTATTCCAAGCCATATTAAAAACGGACATTGCTTGTCTTTTTCCGGGTAAGCCTTCAACTCCAATAGAAAATCTAGTAGTATCACTAAATCCATGCTCTTGTCTGTGACAACTTGCACAGCTTTGTATGCCGTCTTTTGACAACAATTTTTCATAAAATAACATTCTACCTAGCTCTACCCCTTGTTCCAAAAGTATATTATCTTCTGGTAAATTAGGAGAAGGAAATGCTCCATATATTAGATTGTACAGCGATGTATCCTGCAATATTTCTTCTATTGGCGGATCTATGATCGGATCATCACCACATGATAGCGTAATACAAACGATTAACCCTAAGACTAGTATTAAACTATATTTATTCATTCGAAAGATTCTTATTTGTTATAAATTTTTGATCCGTAAGCGATTTTAAAAATGCCAAAAGATCAGCCCCTTCTGTTTCTGTTAGATTGAGCGGTTCTATGAGACTATTTTTATTAATATGGTTACTCCCACCACTATTATAGTGTACTATGACCTCAGCGAGAGTCGCGATAGATCCATCATGCATGTATGGACCTGTCACCTCAGCATTACGCAGTGATGGAACTTTGAACAATGCTTTATCATTTGGATTTTGTGTGAGTCTTTCTCTTCCATTATCTGGATATTCATCATACAGTCCGTTATTTTGAAAACTGTAGTTAGAGAAATTAAATCCAGAATGACAAGTAGAACAAGATGTTCGTTCACTATCAAATAATGCTTTTCCTTTTATCGCAGAATCTGACATAGATCCTTCAATGTTATAGTTATATTCTAGGTCATAAAAGCTCTGACCACTAATCATACTTCTTTCGAATTGTGATAATGCTCTCGTAATCACAAATGCACTGGGTTCTTGATCATAAGCAGCTTTCGCCATCTGGACATAAGAAGGAATCTTTGACAAAGTATCGGCTATCAGCACGATGTTATTGTTGAACTCATTATGCTCTTGAATAGGTACAAGTATTTGCATTTCTAAAGTAGGTAATCCCCCCTCTCTTGTATAGTATGGCTGATATGCTACATTGGCGATACTTGGAGAATTCCTAGTCCCCAACAAACCATCAGCACCAACACTAACAGGCTTGTTATCCGAAAATGCAAGTGAAGGGTCATGACAAGAGGCACAACTGATTGAACCATCTTTTGATAAGATAGGATCGTAAAATAGCTTCTTACCTAGATTCCATCTTTCAACTGTATATTCATTACCTTCTGGATGTACTACCTCTGGGAATCCCTGTGGTGCCTCCATAATTTGCAAATTGGCTATCTCTGTACTTTCTGTTTCTTTAGCACATGAGACAGCCAATAAACTTAATACAATTATATAGCTGAATATTAATTTCAACTTATTATTGAACTACTACTTTACGAGTAGCTAATGTTTTACCATTACTATCCGCTATTGTCAAAAAGTACATACCCTGATTAGCAAGTTCAATCTGAGTGTTTGATGATTGAGTTCCACTAAAGACAACTCTTCCAAGAGCATCCTGGACTCTTAATAAATTATTAGATGAAGCAACATCCATTTTAATATTCAATTGACCATTAGTCACAGGATTAGGATAAACTTCAAATGAGTTGACTAATTCACTATCATAAGTACTCGTTGCACTTGAAGTTGAGAAAACTTTCTCACTAATGTTCGCCGCCAGTGTTTGTATTTCTCCTAGGTTACCATGTAAAATAAGGCCACTACTTATGTCAATCCCTTCTAATAAGTTCTTGTATTCTGCATCAACTTCCACAGTATATGAAGATTCACCGCTCATTGTTACTTCATATTCCATTTGTTTGTAAAATTCGTCTCCAATACAATGGAATTGTAATTCCTGATCTACGTTAGGTCCACTCATTCCTTCTAATGCAATAAACCTATATCCAGCTGACCATCCCCAGTGCATAGATGGAAATTTTGGTGCAAGTGGATGACTAGGATGTAATAATGAAGGATCAGCGTGGTTAGCGCTATAATCAACTCCAAAATAGAAAAGAACAGATTCTAAAGATTCAATCTCATATTCACCAAGTTCGATAATGGTAGGGTCTGTAGATCCAAGTAAGCTAACTAAAACATATAGGTCTTCAACCTCAGTCACTTGACCTCCATCATGCTTTATAGAAAAACCAGACAGATAATATTGTAGTCTATCTATCATAAAATCATTTCCTAAATCATTTGTAGAAGCAACTTCATTTTCGAAAGTTTCTCCATCAAGCAAGTGATTAATTTGAATATTTACTGTGCTTTGAGCACTAATTGAAAAACTGCAAAGGATGAATAAAATAAATTGTAAAGCTATTCTCATGTGTAAAATGTTTTTATGATTTTAAAATGTCCTAATAA
>CAJXUU010000216.1 GCA_913061325.1 uncultured Saprospirales bacterium
CACTATCCTCTTCGTCGGCAGCGTCAGATGTGTATAAGAGACAGCATTGTTGGTGCGATAATTATTCTATCTCTCATCTGCAGAGCTTATTCTTGCGATTAAGGTTCTACGATAAATGTGCGTTTTCCATCAGGCGAATGGCTTACCTCGTAATCACTACGCAATATCGTTTTATATCCTTCCCCACCAACCCCATGTGGTAATTTCTTTAGGTCGAATCCGCCCAGTTCTTCAAATATTTCTACCACTACTTTATCATCTTTCCTCCCATACATCACTTTACAACATCCGCTTCCGTGATCGTGGACATTTTCTAATATGTTTAAAATTAAATTGAATAATGGTTGGATGGAAGTCTCCGAATCGACTAATTCTCGTTCAAGTAATTCAAGAACTGTTTCAGCGTAATTTGATGCGCTATGCTTTTCCCATTTCATATTTTCTAGTACGCAATGGCAATGTTCTTTATAGTACACTTCTCTAACTCCTTCGTACATGTGTTTTACAGTGAATGGTAATTGTGTATAACGGTTAGTATATGAAAAGTAGGCGATTAAGAAGCACAAAACTTTCGGTTAAGCACGAACTTTGAAACGAGCCACAAGCTTTGATTTTATTACTGTTTCGCCTATTTTTTATATACATTGTTAGCGGTTCGTTTGTTTTATCTTGAGTTCAAATACTTCGTTTTAATATAGTTACAATGGTGTATATTATGTCCAATCATTGCAAAACCAAGTGTCCTGGCTGTATAAGTTTGTTTATTGGCAGTTCCTTTAAAGTCAAGCATTTCTGTTTTAATGTTTCTATAAATCAAAACCGTTGAATTTCGAACTGCTAAATATTCTTCTTACAAGTCTTATAGTTTTATATCAGTTTGCTTTACTTTTTCTATATAGTCGTTTTGTTCAAAACCGGATAATTCTGTATCGTCAAACAGTGAAAAACGAAAGGCTCTATTATGCGAAAATTCTTTCCATATTTATTATATGTCGCAAGACTTCCTTAGTAGTCCATTTGTTCGGCTGGTAAGAATAGTTTTCTAATTCAGGAGAAATTAATTTAAAAATACTGAGGGTTAATTCCTTACTTTTTCAAATTCAGAGAATAAATCATCTGATTGTATTAAATCAAAAAAATAGCTAGCATACTCAGGTGCGTCCTTATAAATTGCCTTATTTTTCATATAATGGTGTTTCTCTTTTCATTTTGACTATTTGGAAGTCAAATTAATTCTTAATGTTCAATGTTTTTTGCGGTGTCGTTTTACAATGACAGATACCTGTTTGGTGATATGTGGCGGATTTGGCTATAGCCTAACTGGCATCGCGATTACTTGTTATCAGTAGAATATTCATTCTCAACGCTGATAATATTTACTTACCAGTACTGTAAATTCCTTTCAGAATCATTTCAACCCCCCACTTTAAGGTGTCATTTGTCTGCTTGTTAGAAAGCCCGCAGACATCTTTAGCAACAATCAGCGAATCTATTCCCATTAAGATCGAGGCAATGTTCTTTAAGTTTTTTAAGTCTTCTTTTGACAGTTCATTTTTAAAGGAATCCATTACAAGGTTCATTGCATCAACTCTTCTAGCTCCTCTAATTTTCTTTTTGGATTCTGTTGATTCTTTCAAAACCGCACTTAAGTATCTTCGAAAAATTAGTTCATGATTTTGAGCTAATTGATTATAATATTTTTGAATATAATATATACGATTCTCTAGGGTCATGTCCTTTGCTTTTTCATACAACTCATCCGGAGAAAGGTAATGGATGTCAAGCGATGCTTCTGTGCAAAGAAGATCAATGTTTGGAAAATACCTGTATATAGTTGCACGCGAGACCTCTGCTTTGTGAGCGACTTCTTCCAAAGAGATGTTCCTGTTATTAGACATTAAGGTTTTGGCTGCATTCAGAATTCGTGCTCTTGTTTTTATTTTCTGATTTATCCTGCCTTCTTTAAGAGAATTTGATTTCATGAGACAAATATCTCATAATAATTTGAAATGTCAAACTATTATTATATGTTTGTGAGACAATAATCTCATAAACATTCAATATTATGACAAAATGGGTACTAGGACATAAAATAACACCGCAAACGATTACAGGTGATTTTGATCTTGTATTTGGAGAAACACCTCCGAATATTCAAGGCCCACCTCCTCATCTTCATAATATTTATCATGAAGTATTTTTGGTAACCGAAGGAGAGATGGAGTTTACACTCAATGGAGAAGTCTCAGTGATAAAGAAAGGTCAAACGATAAATCTTCCTCCGAAAACGATACACACTTTCGCTAATAACTCTTGTGAATCTTGCAAATGGATTAACATTCACAGTCCAAAGGGATTTGCGAAGTTTTTTGAAAATCTAGGAGTTTCTGAAAAAGAAGAACAAGCCGATATAAAGTCTTTGTCACCTGAAATTATTCAGAAAGTGATCAAGACAGCTTCACTATATGATATGATAATCACAAATTAAAACATGTAAAAAATTAATACTTATGAAAAGAAATGACTTTCTTAAATTAACAACAGCAATGGGTGCGGCATTTATAGCGATACCCAATTCACTAATGGCCCGCACAAGAAAATTCATTAGTGATTTAAAGCCAGTAATTGTACGAAACGATGAAGGGAAAGTTGTTAATGTTATTGGTGATGTACAAACTTTCAAGTTGACTGGAAAAGACACAAATGGACTATTTACTTTAATAGAAGAGGAAAATGAGCCGGGTACTGGAATTCCTCCACATGTTCATGAGCATGAGGATGAAGTGTTTAAGGTCATTGAAGGTGAAATGGAATTGACCGTTGGGGGGAAGACCACAATTTTAAAAGCAGGCGATATTGCATTTGGTCCTAGGGGAATACCTCATTCATGGAAAATTGTTGGGGACACCAAAGCAAAGGTTATTTTGAGTGTATTCCCAGCAGGTATTGAAGATATGTTTGAAGAGCTTGGCGGACTACCTCCTGGACCACCTGACTTTCCGAAAGTTGCTGAAATATGTGGTCGATATGGAGTTAAGTTTGTGTAGTAACCTATATATTAATGATGAAATAGAAACTAAATAATTTCCATATTGCCAGGTTTATTGGTGATTTGCTAATCTATTGTTTCGAGCTATAAATTTTGATTATTATCTTTTTTGTCTTTTTCTTAATTATCGCTAACTTGTGTATATGTGGAACTCCAAGATATAGAACTTCCACATATATCAGCTATGTGAATAACACATAATAACTGATAATCAAAGAATTACAGAAAATACCAATTTAATAAGTTATCCGTGTTTAAACGGGTACTACTCTTATCAAGAAGTTCATGAGACTATTGCCCTCAAATAATAAAAGACCAACTTTCATGAACTTCAATTTGATGAACATTTACGTAAGTCACTTTACAAAAACGGCTATCTCTGTAATTGATCTTTGAATTAACACTACATCAATCTAAATATAAACAATAAAAAGCAGGTTACAAAGGAACCCATGTGATATTAAGAGATTCTAGCAAGAGCTACATACCAGAACTAGCAATGAACTATACACGTTATTGTGCAAGATTGTTTTAATTTCAGAATATCATAATACCAATAGAAATTATTCTTTTTTTAATAGACATTCTATAGCAGATTCCAAAACTTGCATGAAATTTTCAGATGTATCAAAGTATCTTATACCATGTTTTTCACAAGCTTTTTTTATCTTTTTACTGTATTCAATCATGTTACTTATATGACTTTCAACATAGTCATTCGGTTCGTTCGTTAACCAGTCATTTTCCCCTTTACTATATTGATAAACATCTTTAACCTTTTTACTCAAATTCACATTTGTGTAGCCAACGAAACACACTTTAATCCTATCTGGATGTTTTTTTAATAATTCATCTATTAGTTCAGGAAGAACAGCCTCACCTTCAATAATATAATCGATTTCTGTCCAAATCATGTTTTCGCACATAGCTTTCAAAAAATCCCAAAATCTTTCAGCAATTTCGTTCGGCCATAATTTATCGTGAATACCATATCCAGGAATACCATTGGTAAATCCCATTACAAGCCAATCAAGAGATAAATACGGAATTCCTTCTTGTTCCATTATCTTTTTTGCAATTAATGTCTTTCCAGATCTTGATGTGCCACTAATAATATATATCATATTGAATTTACTCTGAAGATATTAATTTGAGTAGTATTTTCGATTTTTATCGTCTGTCATAATGTTTCAAAACAAGTGTAAATCTTCAACCAAGATAATCAACATCCACATATATCAGTTATAGCCACCAAGTCTTCAAGGAATGGCAACCTTGTTAACCTCATTCTTCACGCTCACCTCCCGAATAGTACTCCAACACCTTGACCAGTAGGCCCTTAACCTCTTCATCAGATTTAGAATGTATCACGCTAAATGGAATCTCCCAGTTTTCATTTTTGATCACATAGATTCTGAATTCTCCTTTGTTAGAAACTACATCACCATACCATCCTAAATCTATTATCACATTATCTTTTGGAAAAAAGCATTGGAGTAAATCTTCATTGAGATACTTAGTACTATCCGCCTCATTAAATGAAGTTGAAGGATCATAACTGTAGAAGTCATTTCTGATGATTTTACAATCTAAAGGGAAGTCTATTTCTTGAATTTCTATCATCTAAAATGGAGTCTAAAACGTATCTTAAGATTCCAAAGGTAGTTTATTCAATCCAATTATCTTATTAGTACAAATGCTTGCACGTATGCCTACCACATGCCTCAAATTTATAGCAATAACCTCTGTGTATTAACCAAATCTAATATTGTATCTCTTTAATAAAGTCGGTGATGTTCAACTACGACCACTATCCTCAATTATTCTGATTGGATGTTGATCGATTTATGTTACTCATCGTTTATTTTCTTCGCCTAAAACGAATAGTTTCTATAGCATTATTATCTATTCTTACACGATCGTTATACCTCCGAATTGTAAGTTCATCTTTTTCTAACCGAACAACATTCCATTGATTCCCTATACTCCCTGTACTTATTCTACCATTTATTATTATTTTGTTGTTAAATTGTGTCGAAAACCACTTAACTGTATCGCTAATATTATATTTCCGTCGAATCAACATATGTTCCTCGAAATTCAGTGTCTCCATCAGATAATTTTCAGCATCTGCGATTGGAGGAAGAGGCATGTCTACATCTAGAATATCTTCCCACTCTCCAATTAATTCTTCAGAATCAAAAGTGGGCGCTACTTCAACAGGATTTAACGTAACCAATTGATCTTTATCCGCATAAGTAATTCCGGTTAAAACACCATCTTTATAATCCTGAATATGTATCAATCGTGTATAATAATCAAGATTTGTGAGGAACAATTCATTATCATAACTTATCAAATCCCATCTTTTTGCGCCGAAGTTTGCCGTTGGAAATTGAGACCGTGAAAAAAATCCCGTGGTGTCAAATTCAAATACATCATCTTTTGAATTACTTTTGTATCCATATTCCTGAAACCCCTTTCTTATATCCAATTCTTGGCTCTTTTGTCCATATCTGGGAAAGGAAATCAAGACGCTTTTGTATTCAGGAAGTTGTTGTTCTCTTAGGATTAAGCTATCCGTAGATCTAAAATCTATTTCCGATACCTCTTGTGTATCATTTCTGAATATTGTAATCGTTGAATCCGTTTGCTCATAATAGTATGTCTCTGATTGTGAGTTTACAGTCGTCTTATCCATTTCAAATCTTTCAAATCTGATACTGTCCTCATTAAAACATATTAATGAAGGCAAAGTGTATTTACGGTGTAATTCGCTATTTCCAATCTCTGCGGTGCCATACTTGAATACATAAACTCCACGAACCTTACCGGGTGATTCACATCCAATCCCAACTAAACAAATCAGTAATATTAATGGTTTTATTATTTTCATTATAATGATGAGTAACAAATGTATATCTTCAACTTCAATCTTCAACTTCCAGACATCTCTAATGTGTGCTCCATGCGACGCGATTGACAATCAACTACTTAATGAAATTTTTAAAGGATCTTCCTTATCCGTGATTAAACGGGTACGATCTGAATAAAATATCTCGTCGTAATTAGTCTTTTGATATTATGATATTATCAGACTAAATATAAAAAATAAAAACATGTTGCAAAGAATCAATTTGAAATTAATAAATTCCATTAATCCTTGCTGAACAATTTTTGCACCCAAAGAATTACCATGCTCGCTGTAATAGACATAAATGCTGCAAACCCGTTAAATAAAATATCAATCGGATCGAATACTCTACTAGGAAGAAATAATTGGATTAATTTATCAAGTACTCCTCTTAAAAAAGCAATCAGGAAAGCATATAGAGCAGGTTTAGAAATATTTTTATCTTGAATTGCTCTTTCTTTAAGGGCTTTGTGTAAAAAAACAACCAAAATACTATATTCAAAAAGATGGGATCTTTCTGCAAACCCTAACCTTGAATACAACATGACATAAACTGCAGAAAGGCCCAGCCAAATTGTAATTTTAACTTTCCCTAGTCAAGTTATAAGACAGTTTAATATGACAGTTCCTGCAATAGTTATCATAGCGAAAAAGAAGAGAGCTCCTTGTAGTTCTCCATCCATTAGTGAGACTAGGTCGCCCCCAAAAATGAGCGGAGAAATAATTGCACTCAAAACGAGAAATGCATAATACCAAAGTCGCTTCTCCTTAGAATGATGTAAAAACAGACATAGTTAAAATTTTCCTCTTTGCAGTTCTTAGTGAAATTTCTAAATCAATTGTAATTGCTAAAAGCTATTCTTCTAATATTAGCTAAATTATTGATTATCAATGTTCAAGTTATATTCAAATTTATTCATTTTCTCAATACTATCAATATTCCTACATATAATCATCTACAAGGGTAATTAAGTTTCGAAGAAAAATTGACCAGTTATACAAGGATATGAGAATATAATCTGAATAAAACGGCTACTTCCTAATTTGATCTAAAGTACCAACGTAGGTGGAGACTCAATGCCAACATTTACGAAGCATTGCCCATAACTGGGAAAGGTCTTATGGATAATGTTAGGAATGTTCCACCCCCTAGCTCCCTCCAGAGGGGAAAACTGGGGCTATTCTAATCCACCTTTAGAGGGGGCGAAGGGGGTGGAATCATCTCTAGCAAAAATTATTTCTGTATCTTAAATTATTGAAAACCAATTCACATGTAATGGGAATAATAAAAAAACCTACTCAATTTCAAGTAGGTTTCATTTTTTAAAGAGTTTACACTAATTATAGGTTATGGCTTACAATCCCATGCTCCCTGTTAATCATTGCAACATCAAAAGAGATAGTAAGTTTTTTGTGTAGGAGTATCAATTTTAATACGCATGTCTTTTAGTTACTTTATTAATAAAACTGAAGTGTATTCGCCACCATATTGTACAATTCTATTACTATTCAATTACAATCTTTTTACTAATAATTCCTCTACTGGTTTGAATATTTAAAAGGTAGATCCCAGTATTTAAATCAGATACATTTATTTCTTGATTTAGATACCTTTCCGTTATCATCAACCTACCATCAAGAGCATAAATGTTGAAACTTTGAATAGTTATATCTCCACCAGTAGATATGTTAAGAAAATCACTGGTTGGATTAGGGAAAATATTAATAACAATTTCTTCCTTTTCAAATTCCTCTGTTGACACTACAAAATTCTGATCAGAGCAAATACAATTTTGTTGATAATAAAAATAAATTTCTTGATTACAAGGATTGTATGATATAGCAATTGGACAATTGTCGTTATAAAAATCAACTATCCTTGTTATAGCCCAATCGCATCTTAAATCATTATTATTTACATCATTAAATCCAAATTGGTTTACTAAACCGACTGTTGAGAAATTAGGATTACTTCCAGAGGTCACACCGCCTAAATTTTCATAAAACTTTACTCTAGCCCCACCATAAAAATAAGTTGGATTAGTAGGGAGGCTCGGTCCAGTCAAAGGGTCTGACATCAATAAATCTACTCCATTACCACAATCAGCATCATATAGCTCTGGGCAAGGATAACTTCCACCATCTTCTCGAATAAATGCGTTTGTAATTTGAGTTCCTGAATAACTTTGAGGTGCTGGTAAAATAAATCCGGCACTTATGTTTTCGAAGTAAGCCGTTCCGGAAATGCTTCCTTGATTACTTAAAAGTATATCAGGTAAATTATCATTATTTAAATCCCCTACCTCAATCAGCTGTTGAGACCCAAAAGGATAATCTATAGTACCATCAAGTAACTTTGTTGGAGATGATTGGAATCCAGTTACGCTGTTATAAAGGTATAAGAAGACCCCATTAATACCAGTTGGAGAACCGTGAATAATTAAGTCATTACCTCCATCATTACCCCAGTCGTGTAAGCGAAATGAATAACAATTTGCTATGTTTAAAGAAATAGAAGGATTCGGATAACTTGGATCAGTAAAATATCCTGCATTATTTTCTAAATAATAAAGAATGTTAGATTTTGCAAATAAAATATCTACATCTCCATCATTGTCCACATCATCATATTCCTTATCAAATCCAGAGAATCCATCTGTTACGATTTCTAACTTGACGGTATTGGAAAATAAGTCAGGAACTGAGTTTTGACAATTAACCATATCTAAAGGTTTACATCTTGCTATTTTACCAGAAACAAATGAAGGTAATCCAAAGAAACACATACTACCTGCACCTAAAGGCGTATCATCAACGATATACGTTCCTCCCAAATTTGGATTATCGATCGCATCTAAAAATTGTGTTCTCCCTTTTGCAATAAATATTTTATTTCTATCTGGATTGAGTTGTAATGCCCCTAAGTTGGTATAAGAACTATTGGGTACTATTTCAGATGACGTATGAAATAAAGTTGAAACTGAAGTATTTAAGTCAACGCGGTAGATTTCTTTCTCATTTAGAGTAGTATTTGAGGCGTCATTACAAGAAAAGAATAAATAGGCCTCATTGTCAGAAAACTCAACACCATACACTAAATTTCTCATAGGAGTAATAGTTTATGTATGTGTGATTGCTCCATTTGAAGTATTAAAACCGTACAATTCCACAGTACCGTTACCTAGAGCTTGTGAGCTTGCCATGCCTAAGATGCCTCCTGAAGATGAGGCTTTCAGATAGCCATATGCTCTAATTGTAGGTCCTACATTTTGAACAATGGGATCTGGATTCTCTCAGAATTCAGTCACCTCATAAACATAAAAGTTATTAGTATTCATCTATGTAGTAATCACCCAATAATCTAAATTATTACTTTTTTTGACAACACAATTTTTTTCACTTGTAGGACCAGGGAGATTGATATTCTTTGATGACAAAACAACTTGTCCAGTCTCAGATGATGATACATAACAATCTCCATTATCATCCATATCAACAAGCGTATGATTTATTCCATTTGAGCCAACGATATCATCAACAATAAAAATATAATACTCTGATGTCGAGCATGGTTTAGGAACTATAATTGCAGAAGAGGAGGATGATGAACTTCCTAATAGCCCAGTTCCGTTTGTCATCGAAAGGTGATATTTATTGATTACACTTTTTCCATCTGTATAAAACAACAAATTGCCAGATTCATCTGATATAGAGGCACAACCTTCAAAGGTGTTTAAGTTTCCTGTAGAAGCCGCTAGTGGGTTGAAAGTCAATCCACAATTTTGTCCAAAAAACCAATTGTTATTTTCATTTTGAGCAAAAACTAAATTTCCTGTCAATAATAATAATAATAAT
>CAJXUU010000217.1 GCA_913061325.1 uncultured Saprospirales bacterium
AACCCATTTTGACTTATAGAAGGCATCGCTCAAAGCGATACCATCTATCTTAAATTATAACCCATTTTGACTTATAGAAGGCATCGCTCAAAGCGATACCATCTATCTTAAATCATAACCCATTTTGACTATCTCTTTTTTAACAACTAAAAATTTTATCGCTCTGGACCGCGAGTTTTATTCAGAATTTCAATGGAAAATATTAATGGATTTATATCTTTGTGGTATATTACACGTTATAATTAATCGTAATAGGTAAAGAATTGAAATTCTTATGTTTACGATTAATTTGATTTGGATCTCAAAAGTGCTACATTGAATAACTGCTATAAAACTCTTGTTGGTAAACTTGCTTCGACTGTATTTTCGAATTGCCAAGATTTATTATCTGATAAATTTGTTCAGAAAACAAACTTGCTTCCAATAGCGAAAATGTTTGTATTCGCCATTGTATTGATACCCGTAATAAGTGTAGCTCAATGCATAGAACCTATTTTGGATGCTGGTCTTTATTGCGACCCTAATCATCCTGACAATCCTGCTCCTATCATTTGTTCTTTAGAATGTCTGGATGGGTTCACTGCGACTATGCCTTCTACACTATTGCCTGACCAACCAGAATTTTTATGTGGAAACTCTGGGACACCTAATAATCTTTCTTGGTTTGCATTTGTAGCGGGCGATACTTTGATAGATATTACAATCACACCAACTAATTGTGTCACAGGTTCTGTTTTTTCAGGAAACCCAGGAGATAATCTTATAGGCATTCAATCTGGTATATATAGTTCATGCGGTTTTACTGAAGAGGATATTGTAACCTGTTTTTGGGATTGTTATTCTGCACAAGGTGATCCAGTTAATCTGACTAGTACTGAATTTATTCCTGGAGAGGTTTATTATCTATTCGTAGATGGTTGTGGAGGATCAGTCTGTGATTACACGGTTACAGTAAATACTGCCATGCAAGCATTCGAAGTGCCAGAAATTATAACAATTACCAATGAATATAATTTTGATCTCGAAAACGATACAATCTGCCAAGGAGCTGAGGTAGCTTTCATGTTAGACAGCCTTGACTTAGATATAGAATTCAGTTGGTCGATCAATCCTCCTACTTCAGAATATCCTGCTGGAATCCATCCAGTTACAGATACGAATACTGTAAGTTTTGTCTTTTCTGATGAAGGCGTATTTGATATCATTGTCTATGCTTTTAATGAATGTGATGCGAATGAGCCAGATACTTTCCAAGTGACTGTCGCGCCTTTAGGGGATGAAGTTTTTACGGATGTTACATTATGCGAAGAGTGTATATTGGATGGTATCACACTGGTGTCTCCTGATGCTGGATGTATTATTGGAACTGGAACGCCGTTAATTTTAACTGAGGACCCAAATGGAGATGGAGTACCAGGATGGCAAGGTCTATCAGAGGTGACAAGCCCTGGTTTACAAACAAATATGGTTCAAAACTCCCTCGGATGTGGTTATATGCAATCTGTAAATATCATAGAAATACCATTACAACCAAGAGAGATAATAGACTTATACTTCTGCTTTTCAGAATTTCCTGTTTCAGTAGATGGAGTAGTATTTAATAATCCAGGGGATGAGAGGAATATTACCATCGAAAATGGAGCGGCTTCAGGTTGTGACAGTCTAATAAATATAACTGCAAACCCAATAGATCTTATTGGAAACGCCACAGTCAGTGATTGCGACAATGGCGTAATTACCATAGACTTTAATATCATACTTGTAGAACCTACGGATTACGATAGCATTACCTACAATTGGTTTGATGATATGGGAAATGAGATTACAGATTCAGATAATATAGATAATGAACTTCAAGTTGCAATTCCAGGTGTTTATTTAGTGCAGGTAACTGTATTTAAAGATGGAAACAGCTGCAGTCAACCATTCGGTTCCTATAACGTAGATGCAAACAGTTTGATACCGGATGATCCAATGATAGCTTTTGCACCTAACCAAATCTGTATTACAGAAGGAGTAGCTCAGATATATGTGATTAACCAAGGACTGGGTGAAGAATATACTTGGAGCATGAATCCTTCACTTCCATTCTCATTTGGAGCAAGTTCAGATACAATATTTGTAGATGTATCCAGTGGTCAGAGTTTTGAATTTTGTGTATTAGCTATGAACGGATGTGGGACAAGTGAAGATTTTTGTGATAATGTTCAAGTATCAGAAGTGCCCAGCTCAGAATTTGTGATGGCTACCGAAGTATGTATTGATAGCATTCATAATATAGAATATATAGGAGGGGATGGAGCAAGCTCCACTAGTGAATTTACTTGGTCCTTCGACGGAGGAATTATTTCAAATGGCGCTAGTCTTTTAAGTGCTGGACCTTTTGAATTACAATTCCCGACAGTAGGTACTTATAATATTTCGATGTACCTGACTGAAGGGGGATGTCAGTCTCTTACTGAGGTACAATCAGTCACTGTTACAGAACCTTTTGTAATTCCTATTATTGATTGTTTTAGTATGACGAATGCAGTAGGTTTTAGTTTCGATGGAGCGTTAGTTGATGGTATTGAAGTATCAGTAACAACTGGTCAAGCTTTTGAAATAATAGGATTAGATAGTATAATAATAAGCAATCTTGGACCAGAGGAAATGGTTGAAATTGATATTTTATTCAATGGTGATCACGTTTGTGGGGGGCAAATGGGACAAGGTGAATGTGTGTCATTACCGTGTCCTGATGTTACAATTGAAGTTACCTTAGGTAATCAAGATCAATGTATAGATGAGGATGAAAACGATATCAATCTTAGTGTAAATATTCTTGGTGATGATTCAGGAATTGGAGAATGGGTATCACCTTTCATTGTCAATGATAATAACTTCAATGTGAATGCTGCAGGTGTTGGAAGTCATCCAATATCCTATGCATATGAGGTTGCAGGTTGTTCTTTTTCTATTGATACGATTATCAATCTTTACAGTTCACCAGCCTTAGATTTAGAAATAGAGCGTGTGTATTGTGATGAATCTATAATAGCTAGATTGATTGTTGAAACCAATGGAAATACATTGAGCATAGATGGAGCTGAAATAATGGATGTAGAAAATATCGAATTTACGGAAATTGGAAATTACTCGATAGTATTAACTAATGCTAGTGGATGTATTACTGAAGAAGTGATACTTATTGAAACATTAGAAATAGATCCATCCTATATTGATGGAGAATCCGAAATTCTTTTTGGAAATATTTCATCTTATGAAACGAATGATTTAGGCGGGTTGCCAGATATATCCTATACTTGGATATTAGATGGTGAAGTGATTTGCGATGATTGTTTAACGATAGATATAGAACCAATCGAAGATGCTGAGCTGTGCATGATTGCTTCATATTCAGACAACTGTGAGCAGGAAGTTTGTATGGATCTCAAAGTAATAGTAGAAACTGAAATCTATGTTCCGAATATCTTTTCTCCCAACGGAGATGGGGTGAACGATCACTTCAAATTTCAATCAAATAGTGATAATCTGATGATAGAATCTATCACTATTTTTGATAGATGGGGAGAGCTTATCTTTGGAGCAGCTGGATCAATTAATAATGAAGAAGCTATTATGTGGGATGGATCATTTAATGGTTCACCCTGTAACAATGGAGTGTATATTTTTGTAATCAAATACCTTGACATAGAAGGCAATATGGAAGAGAAAGCCGGAGACGTAACTATAATGAGATAGTACTTCACTCATGCCAGCTAATGGCATACCAAATTTATTTGGTATAAAAAAGTCTTGCGCAGCAAAACAGTATAGAAATCAGTGATTAAGATTTTCATAGGAATTATAATAACATTACACTCCACTAGTAATTAACATCCGTATATTTGGATCCTACAATATCGTAGATAACCTATTCCAACTTCAGGATGAATAGACTACTTCTCTTTCTTTTTTGTTTTTCATTTCAATATTCTCATGCACAATTTGATCATGAATCTATTTTTCCAGATCTGTTTGGTGATGATTTGAGAGAAGCTTTGATTGATAACTATAAGACGAACTCTGTCCTCACATACAGTGAGGCTAGAGATACCTTTATGAGAAATATTGATGCTGTTGATAATGTTCTAGAATGCGTATATACTGGTTTTAAAGTGACATTGGATCCTAACTTAGATCCAACGGTAGATGCATTTAGCCAAGGCATCAATACAGAACATACCTATCCAAGATCAAAAGGTGCACTGGAAGGAACAAATGCGTATAGTGACATGCATCATCTTTTTCCAACAAGAGAAAGAGCAAACTCGGACAGAGGCAGTCTGATACTCGCGGAGGTGCCAGATAGTCAAACTGACAAATGGTATTTTGATGATAATATAGTCACAACTATTCCAAGCCAAAATATAGAGTTATACAGTGAACTCCTGACAAACGAAAGCTTTGAACCAAGAGAACAACATAAAGGCGATGTTGCAAGAGCATACTTCTACTTCTACACGATGTATCAATCTCAAGCTGATAATGAAGCTCCAAATTTCTTTGAATTACAAAGAGAGACAATGTGTAACTGGCATTTTCAAGATCCAGTAGATGAAAAAGAGTGGAACAGAAATAATAAAATAGCGACTTACCAAGAAGACAAGAAGAATCCTTTTATTCTTGATTGTAGACTGGCTCGATTATACTGTAGTGATATAGGTATCGAATGTACTTCTGTAAACACGAAAGAAATCAATATATTTAGCCTTCTAGCAACCCCTAATCCAACTTTAGATAAGTTGTATTTCGATGATGCTGACCATATATTTCTTACTTTTTCTATTATAAATTCATCTGGTAAATTAGTGGATTCTGGAAATACAATGGACATCCATAGAGGTGTTGCAATCAATGTTGGACAGTTAAATAGGGGGTTCTATTTTATTCAATTAAAAGATGCAGATGGATTTGTCAAAGCAACTTCTAAGTTTGTGAAAATATAAAATCATTATTGGAGCGCAAGATCATTCATATCGATATGGACGCTTTCTTTGCCTCGGTAGAACAAAGAGACAATCCTGACCTGCAAGGGAAGCCAGTAGCTGTTGGTGGTTCAAGAGAGAGAGGAGTTGTAGCTGCGGCAAGTTATGAAGCTAGGAAATTTGGAGTGAGATCGGCAATGTCTAGTAGGCTAGCCTTTCAAAAATGTCCACATATTGTATTTGTCCCACATAGATTTGATGTTTATAAGCAAGTCTCTTCAGAAATTCGCGCAATATTTAAAGAGTACACAGATCTTGTCGAGCCATTGTCGCTTGATGAAGCTTTCTTAGATGTTACAGACAATAAATTCAATGAGCCTTCTGCCATTAAGATCGCAAGTGAAATCAAACAAAAAATAAAGGAGAAGACTAAATTGACTGCATCGGCAGGAGTAAGTGTCAATAAATTTTTAGCAAAGGTCGCATCGGATCTTAGAAAACCAGATGGACTTGCAGTGATTTTACCAGAACAAGCAATACCATTTTTAGAAGCATTAGATATCAATAAGTTTTTTGGTGTGGGTAAAGCCACTGCAGAGAAGATGAAAAACATGGGGATCTCAAAAGGGGCTGATTTGAAGAAGTATTCTCGCCTTGAATTAGCACAGCGCTTTGGGAAATTTGGTTCATACTTATTTGATGTGGTTAGGGGAAAAGATAAACGACTGGTCAAGCCTAATAGAATCAGAAAATCAATTTCTAGTGAAACAACCTATGGTGAAGAGCTAGAAACTATTCATCAAGTAAAAACAGCACTTTCGGACCTTATAGAGAAGTTAGTTGCAAGTTGTGAGAAGTATAGCCTCAAAGGCAAGACCGTAAATCTAAAATATCGATTCAACGATTTTACAACATTTACGCGGAGTCGAACTTTAGGTGGATATTTCAATGATGAAATTATTATCACTGATTTATCAAACGAAATATTAACTGAATTGGAAGTAGAAATGAAACCAATTCGGCTACTAGGGATTGGCCTAAGTACATTAAATACAGAACGAAAAGATAATCAATTAGAGTTTGATTTTAATCCTGAGAAATTGGATTCTGATTCTGTAGACTGATCAAGTATATTGATCTACTTCCCTTTTCCTTGAATCAAAACTAAACAGGTGTAGAATAAAATCTTGACATCTAGAGAGAGAGACATGTTTTCTATATATAAAATGTCAAACTTCAACCGTTGCACCATTTCATCTATATTACTTGCATATCCATATTTCACTTGTCCCCAACTTGTAATGCCGGGTCTGACTTTTAATAGGTGCTTATAATGTGGTGCTCTCTGAACTATCTGATCAATATAGAACTGTCTTTCAGGCCTAGGACCTACAAGAGACATTTCACCAATGATAACATTCCAGAATTGAGGAATTTCATCTAATCTATATTTTCTCATCACAGCTCCCCATGGAGTCATTCTATTATCATTATCAGAGCTAAGTTGAGGACCAGAGTCTTCAGCATCTATTTTCATAGACCTAAATTTTATTATCTGGAAAGGGACACCGTTCAATCCAATTCTCTCTTGTTTGTAGAATGTTGGACCTTCTGAAGATAATCGAACTTTTATCACAATAAATAATAGAAAGGGAGATAAAAAAATCAACGCAAAAAATGATGCAGTCACATCAATAATTCGTTTTACAACCTTTTGCCAATTAGGCATAAGTTGCTGCTCAATTTGGATCAGGACAGCACCGAAGAGGTGGTTCATCTTGACTGTGCCGAGCATGATGTCATACATATCTGGTATTACCTTGATGTCGATTTTATCACTATAATCATATAAAATATCAAATATCCCCTTGAGTCGATCATGTTCTGAAGTTTCAACAGCAACTATGACTTCTTCTATGTTTTGATTTTCTATGACTTGGGCTAGTTGATTTACTTTGCCTAGATTAGGTATCGCAGTAGCAAGTAAGTTATTACTTGCTCCATTGGAATCAATAAAACCAACAAAATTGAAACCCAGACTATATGGTCGTGTAGTAATCTCTTCGTAAAGATCAACAGCATTCTTATCTCCTCCTATGATCAATGAATTATAAGTGATTTTACCTTGTTTTACTTTTCTTTTCGCCCGATTAAGTATTATCATTCGCACTAAAGCTGTAATGAAAAATTGAAGGAGGAATAAGGTGACGAAATTGCTGAAGTATGTTGTATATCTTAATACGGTATCATCCAATAATAAAGTAAAAAAAAGCACTAGACTACCCATAAATGAGATGATCAGAGTTCTCCTCAACGTTGCAAGTCGAGAGAATTTATAGATGTCGCTATATTTTCCGAAAACTGAATAAATCAGTATCCAAATAATGGGAACAAACAATAATCCATGGTATAAGTTTCTGTCAGTAAAGACATCATCCATTGTAAATGGCCATGCTTCAAGTCGCTTCCTGTAAGTGAAAAATAGGAACCAAGCTACCATTGCAGATATGTAATCTGCAAAAATATAAAAGTATAAGGCTGGTTTCCTTTGGTTCTGCATAATAGACTACAAATGAACGAACTTCAAATTATCAAGGTAGATTGTCCCAGAACTTTCAGCCAGTGTTGCTATGTCCGAAGTGATATAAACAGAATAATTATCAATTACTGGGCTTGACAGAATAGAGGTGAAATCAATATAGATTTTATTCCATTCGTCTGAAGGGTTTAGAACGATTAATGGTTGTGAGATTAGTTGGCCTTCCTGCTGGTACAATGCGCCGACAAAAAATGGGACGTCATTTTTATAATCCATTTCAAAATATGAGTCTAATCCTGCATTATCAATTCTGTTATAGTCGAATATACTAGCTACAGAAATAAGTGGATTTTCTTCTGTCAATGAAATTTTGCCAGATTGAGTACCTGATTTTTTATCTTCAGTTGTTGTGATTATTCTACTATTTTCATTCTCATCCAATTCTCTTGTGAATATATGTGATCCACCTTCAAAGCCTTCTACGAAATCAAATTTCGCTTCATCCTTATATGAAAAAGTGAGTGATTTTTGAATTATATCACCTGCAGCCAGTGTTTCGGTAAATCTCAGTTGATCCATTACATTATATGTAAATGATCTAGACCTTTCTCCATTATTTCTAAAACCTGGAAAAATTAAAAAATCTGTCGTCTCGCCATTTGTCAAAATAGGAATCTTGCAAGGTAATTCGAATACACCTAGTAATTGATTATCAGCATATGCCCATACATCCGTTATTTTGTGTGTTGGTTCTCCTTGAAACTGATTGGTTGCAATATTAACATCAGTTATTTCTAGGTACGCTGGCAAAGGTTGTTCACTATCTGTGAGTGTACAGTTAGCAAATATCAAGCAGATAAAGAGAAAATATAAATATTTTATCATTCTTAGTTTTTTCATGTAGGTCAATCTCAATCAAAAATAATTCTGAAAATCCAATATATAACGGCAGACTTAATTGATTTGGGGCACAAAAATGCAAAAAAGAAACTATTGAGCCTATTTTTATGAACATGTTGTCATATTGAACATATAATATAAAATAGCATTAAGTTTATGATTTTATAATTTCACACTATTAAAACAACAAAATGAAAATTATCCTAAAGATTATTAAGTGGTTTTTAATTGCTATCGCAGCACTTCTTATTGTTGGTTTTATATCTGTGAAAGTGGCTAGTGAAGAAAGACCGGAGGCGATTGCTAATTCTGACCCGGATGCTGTTGCTAATGAGATGCTCACTGCGCTTAATAAACCGGCTTGGGACTCTTTAAAATATTTAAAATGGGAATTTATGCGTGGGCATCAATTTCTATGGGACAAAAAAGGAAACAATGCTCTGGTAAAATGGGATAATACTAAAGTGATCTTAGATCTTGATGAGGTATCTGGTGTTGCATATCAAGATGGAATACAAATCGAAGGAGATAAAAAAGATCAGTTAATTCAACAAGCATGGAGTCATTGGTGTAATGATTCCTTTTGGATGTTTGCTCCTTTTAAAGTTTTTGATCCAGGTACAAGTCGTTCCATTGTAGAAACTGGAAACGACCAAAAGGGACTTATGATTACTTATGAGTCAGGGGGGGTCACTCCTGGAGATTCGTATCTTTGGTTATTGGATAATCAAAATATACCTACAGGCTACAAAATGTGGACTTTCATTCCTGTCAAAGGCATGCATATATCATGGGAAGGTTGGAAGACGCTCAAAGGCGGAGCCAAAGTAGCTGTATCTCACAAAAGTACAGTGCTATCATTTGATATGAAAGATGTAGCCGAAGGGGATTCACCAAGTGAACTGGGTTATGCCAATAGTATATTTGACATCCTTTAATAGTATCTATTTAGGGCACAATTATTTTTTTCTTAGACATAGCAGCGTTTTTGGACCTCATTCACTCTTGTATTTGTATTGCAAGAGTTTTATGTGTCAAGTATATTTAGTATTTTTATTACCTGATGCCTTTTACTTGTTCTATCACAAAGTAAATATGTAATGTATTAATCTACATATTTACTTAGGAATGATACATTAATAAAGTACGTTTTTATGTGCTGAGATTTGTTCATTCTTCAAGGCAAAAAACGTAGGCTATGCATCGCATAGGCGAGGCTTTTTA
>CAJXUU010000218.1 GCA_913061325.1 uncultured Saprospirales bacterium
CTGTCTCGTGGGCTCGGAGATGTGTATAAGAGACAGGAATTATAGATAGTCGGGATACAGATATTATCGGAGTTTCAAGCTGAATACCTTTATTATCTTTCTTATTGTCTTTTGCTAATGTTTCGTCGGCTGTAATTATTATATGCTCACCTTTTCGAAGCCTGATAAATCTTTTTCTATTTTTCCCTGATGCAGTTATTTCAATATTTCCAGTTTTGAATTCTGGACCGATAATGTCCATATATATCAAGCATTTACACTTAAGGTCTTTTGCTTGATCTTGTATCTTATTGATGATTTGCTCCCATTCTTGTCTACTTCCTTCTTTTAGATTTATTCTTGCTATCTCCATACCTTGAGCTAGAAGTTCTCGTACAATATCATTGTCAAAGGCTGCCTCCAATGGAATAGTGACCATTATTTTAGTAGTCCTATTTTTTCTTTTTAGATTAAATAATTGCTTCGTATGTTTGGCGATTAGCTTTTTACTCGCTTTATATCCAATTGTTTCAACTTTTACTTCATTTGCCCATATCTCACCATTCAATAATTTTACAAGTCTTAGAACAGATAAAACGTTTTGCATTACATAACCTTCACAACTTCTTAGCGAAGATATTCCGAGATCGGAAAGGTGGTCATGTACATTTCGAAGGTCCTGATTTCTAAGGGTAATGTACCTCACTAAGTTTATAGCGCTAAGGCGATATAAAGGATCAGCGTCCTCTCCTGCCTTTCTTGATATAAATTCTTTATTGAGTAAGGAATGATATAATTTGGTAATATCCCTTTCTAACTGCTTCATACCTTTCCTTTTTATATTACTTCAGCAATTCTAGCCGAGAATAGGAGATAAGTCAATCGATTAAAAATTAATTTCCTTGCGGCCTCTATTTGCTTATATCGACTATCTAGATACTTGCTTTCTCGACTATTGACCAAGAATATCGAACTCTCTCCAACGGATAATTTTCGATTCTCTGCTATGAGCATACGGTTATAGTTTGTCACCGTCTCGTCGAGCAGATCATATTGACGCAGAGTCTGTTGAATGTTATTGATATAGGTGTTTAGTTTGATGACCAATTCTTGATTTTTTATTGATCTGTTAAACGCTGTATCTTGTGTTTTGATTTTATTGAGTTGAATCTTACCTCTTTGTTTTCGTTGCATTAGAGGGTAGGAGATGGTCGCTCCGATTTTGTAATTATTAGCATTGAATTGATCGAACAGAGCATCATCAGCAACTCCTACTAGTGGATTGTAATTAACTCTGATATCTGGCTTTAGCTCTTCTTTTGCGAGTCGTTGGTCTATGTTGATATTAGCTAATTTATAATCATACATCAACAATTCTGGGTGAGAGGCAATCCACTGATCTTGAAGCAAGACTAGACTGTCCAATGAAGATTGCAATAGATCAATAGCCATGTCTTCCGGACGAGTGTTTGCGGATAATTCGACGGGTATTTCTCCATTTATCCAGAGATAATTATTAAGTGCTATGGTCGTATTATCAAGTAATTGTTCTGCCTTTTGATAGTCCAGCTGCCGAGTCTGCAGGGATATGAAAGACTCTAAGGTGTCGATTGCGGGTTTGTCACCATTGATGAAACTTTGACGAGTTCCTTCAAGCCTAATAGAAGCAAGTTCTAGCCCTTCATTAGCAATGTCAAGATATGCTTTTGCAGCTTGCCATTCTAGATATGTGATGGATGCCTCGTATAATAATTCATTGATCATGAGTACCTGTTCTTGGTCAGTAACTGACTGATAGATATCTGCTCTTTTTAATTCTGCACGTCTATTATCTATGACCAGACCTTTACCAAGTGGTACACTAATACCTGCATTCCACAATCCTCTAGTAGGAATGAAGTCACTCTCATTGAGGAAGTCTCCACTATTGCGATCATAACCAGCTTTGAGATCTATACCATACCATGTAGGAACTTTTATCGCCCCGCTCGCAAATGAATAATAATTTTTATCATCAAATGATTTTTGATTCCAGTTTGCTTCCAATTTAGGATCGAACCCTCCTTTGGCAATACGTTTTGTGCTCTTTGCCATGTCGTCCAATAATTGAGATTGAAACATGACAGGATGGTTGTCTTTTACAATCACAATATATTCTCGAAAGGTCAAGATGCCAGAATCCTGACCGATTAATATCAAACTAAAAAACACAAAATATATACTTAGTAATATTCTCATGAACTCATTGCTTTAATATCTTCTATAGTCAATCCGTGGGCCTTTGGTTTCTCATCAGTGTCTACTCTTACGAATACGATCTTGTCTATTGATATGATGGTCTTTTGGGTGAATAGGTTTCTAACTAAACACTTCATTGTAATACTCGTGCGACCTATGCTGACGAATTCCATGCCTATTTCTATGACATCACCTTGTCTAGCTGAGGAGACAAAATTTATCTCTGATATATACTTAGTGACTACCTTTTGAGACTTCAATTTTGTCATTGTATAGATCCCCGCTTCTTCATCTATCCAACGTAATAATGCTCCACCGAATAGGGTGTTATTGGCATTTAGGTTTTCTGGTTTGATCAATTTTCTACTGTGAAATTTCATATCCTTTATTTAAAAAAGTGGAAATATTAAGTTGATAGTTCTGTATGAGATACTGACATAGTTGATAGTCAAATTATGAAGGTACCAATATAAAAACGTAACAATCCGAGCCATGACAACTCGACAACTCTACAACTACTTCACCTTTTTCAATGGTGCCTTTGTTTTTACTTTTTCTGACTTAGCATCTTTATAATAATCAGCGGGAAATCCATTAAGCTGTCTCCAAATTTCATATCCTACTTTTACATCATTAAGTAATGTCAATGTATTAGCACCACCTCCAACTCTTACCTCATATGGCCAAGGCATATCATCAGGGTCTGGAGCTATCAGTATTCTGTATTTCCCATTTTTACTAATATCATTGTTAATCGCAAATATCTTACCGCCAAATGTACCGAAACTACTATTGGGCCAGCCGCTAAAAACAATAGCAGGCCATCCGTCAAACTGTACTCTTACTTTCTGACCAATAACGAGAAGCGGCATATCCATTGGCTGGATAAAAGTTTCAATTGCTAGATTGTATTTCTGCGGTATGATGTTAACAATAGCATCTCCAGCCTTGATCAATTCACCGATACCAGTTTTGAGCGCTACTGTCAGTGTTCCATTGATAGGTGATGTGATGAAGTAATTTGACTGTCGCACCTCGTAAGTATTGTATTGTGATTGAAGTTTATTTTTACTAGCATCAGCGTCATACTTAGACGAGAGTGCTGACATCCGATCTGACTTTGACTTAGCTATTTTGTTATCATATTCATTGGTGATGGCGATTATATTGGCCTTAATATTTATCAGTTCGTTCTTATTCGTATTTACTTTATTTTGAATAGATAGAACCTTTGCTTGCGCTTCTTGGATGGACAAACGTTTTGCTTCCAAATCGGTAAGAGACTTTAGTCCTTCATCGTAGAGGTTTTGTATACGAACTAACTGGTTTTTTGCAATAGCGGCTTTTGTTTTTGCAGCTACTAAATCAATACTGTCACTCTGTATCTTGAGCAAAGTCTGTTGTACCTTGATTTGATTTTGTTCGAGCTTGATTTGCTTGCCGTTATCTAATGCTTGTAGTTGCTGACTAAGATTTACAGCTTTCTGAGAGTAAGCTTTAGAGGATTCATTTTTAGCTATTATTTGATTGTTAGTATTGTCCAATATCGATGGATCCATGTAAGCTTCTTTGACTTCAGAAATCCTCATGATAGTGTCACCAACTGAGACTTTGGATCCTTCTTGGACATACCATTTTTCGATCTTCCCACCTATTGTAGCTTGTACTGATTGAGGTCGATCATCGGGACTGAGTGTAGTTACATTTCCTTTGGCACGAATATTCTGTGTCCATGGAAGAAACATCGCGAGTATGCCACCTATTAATAACACCGTCATCACCCTGATTAGGACTTTTGATACTGTTCTAGTTTCTAGCGTTTGAAATGATTTATACTTTGCTAGGTCTATATTATCGTTGATTCTTTTTAGACTAATATTGAGCATAACTTATAATTTTGAAATTGTATCAGATTTAACTTTACCGTTGTCGAGGTGTACTTCGTGGTCAATATATTTTGACCAAATACTGTCCACTGCTGTTATGATAATCGACCATGGATTATTCTTTGCGGTAAGTTTCTGAATAATTACTTCTTTTTCAATGGCAGGAACATGATCCAGTGGGTCTTCAAGTAATAATAGGGTAGGGCAACTAACGATTGCCCTTGCTAGTATGATCTTATTAATGGCAGACCTTGGTATTCGTTTTCCTTCTGGGTCTAACCTTGTGTTGAGCCCCAGAGGAAGAGTCTTGACGAACCCTCCGAGATTTACCATTTCGATAGCGTTCACTACGTCTTGTGTCTTTATGGATTCTCTACCCATAGATATATTGTCGAGCACCGAACCCAGGAAGATTTGATTATTACTTAATGCATAACCGATATGCTGCCGAAGCGAATTTCCATTTACCGATTGTATAGATAGACCGTTAAACAAGATTACTCCTGACTTAGGATCATTGATGCCTGCCATGAGACTGATTAGTGTAGATTTTCCAGATCCAGACGATCCCGTTATTACTACAGATTTACCTTTTGGTACATCGAAGCTAATGTCATCAAGTATATTTGAGCTGTTATCAGGAAATGCAAATTTAATATTGCTCACAGATACGGCCATATGATCTATATGGTCATCGAATGTTAATCCTTCTTCGTTTTCGAGCTCCATATCTGTCACGTATCCTATCTTTTCTAGAGCGGTAAGTACATCATAAATAGAGTCTAATGATTTGATGAGCTTTTCTACACTATTAATAATAAGAATGATGATGATCTCTGCTGCTACAAACTGACCAATGTTCATTTCTTGGCGGAATACTAGTATACTACCTATCAATAGAAGACCAGTCGCAACCATGACTTTAAACCCTATCAAACTAATAAACTGAGTTAAAAGCACTCGGAAGTGCGTCTCTCTGGCATTTATATAGTTTGATACTCTTGAGTCAGTGTTACTAAGCGCGATTTCTGGATCGCTTACAAGTTTGAATGACATCTTAGTTCTAGCGATTTCTTCTAACCAATGTGCTACATCATATTTGTGTTTTGATTCTTTGAGACTGGATGTAAGCCCTCTTGGTCCAGTAAATACTAGTATAGTATATACCAGTGCAATTAAAGCCACTCCAAATAGGATGAAGAATGAATGATACATACTTAAAACAACAAGCCCAGCAATAATTTGGAAAGCCGCCAAAGAAAAATCTATCAATATTTTTGGTAGACCCTTTTGTATAGTTATGGTATCAAAAAATCTATTTGCCAATTCAGGAGCGTAATAATTGTATAGTTCGCTATACCTTATTCTAGGAATCCTATACGCAAATTCGAATGAGGCCCTACTGAATATCTTCTGCGCTATATTTTCTACTATTCGGAGTTGCAAAAGCTGAAAAATGCCAGTAAGTGCTATCCCCACAATAACGAAAGCAACTAATATCACCCAACTAGTAGACATCTCTCCTCCTTGGATCAAATTGATGATTGCCTGGATACCTAGCGGGAGTGAAAGATTAACCAGTCCATTGAGCAATGCATAAATATATACTTGAGAGATTTCTCGCTTGTCTACATCAAGCAGTCTCCTAAGTCTCTGCATTGGTTTAAAAATATTTGTACTTGTTGCCATTGAAGTAATGTATTTATTTTACATTTATATAAACTACTTTGTTAAATAATAGTTTTACTATTACATATAAATATTTAACTATTTTAATATGCCGCAAATAAACATTACCATCGACATCAATGAGAGTATTTACTTAAGGGATCCTCTTGAGACAAATCTTGGAAAGAAAATCATCGAACATGCTATTGTATTGATCGGTGAAATTGGATTTGAAGAGTTGAATTTCAAGAAGTTAGCTCAATCAATGGAATCTACTGAGGCTTCTGTATATCGCTACTTTGAGAACAAATATAAGCTTCTCGCTTATTTAGTTGCTTGGTATTGGGATTTTATGCATTTCATGGTATTGATAGATATTCGAAATGTAAAGGATTCAAAATTAAAATTGCTCCAAGCAATTACAACTTTGGTGAATTCTCTAGATAGTGCAATGACACCTTCATATATAGATCAAGGTAAATTGCATTTGGTTGTTGTGGAAAATGCGACAAAAGTTTATCATACTAAAAATGTAGATGCACTCAACAAAGAAGGGTACTACGTCAACTACAAAAAGATTGTGAAGACCTTGTCAGAGATCATACTTGAGGTTGACAATGACTTTGAATATCCGATTGCGCTAGCGACTAACCTGATAGAACAATCGTTGAATAATGAGTATTATATTGAGCACTTACCTAGCCTAACTGATGTGACGGAGAGCAATATGAACGCAAGATTGGAAACTATCAAGATGATTGAGTATATGATTGGAAGGGTTTTACCTAAATAAGACGTTTGGATCTAAAACTCTTATCTAGGAAAACCTAATTTCGAGTAAAATTGCTACAATTTCCTTCCCAACAATATCATCACATCCGAAACATCCTGATCTGCATATATCCCATACCCATTACTCAACAAACCTTTTATTCCATTGGTCTTATGTCGAATGGCGTACATGATCGATCCATCAGTTGGATCGGAGTCTCCTTCAAATCGATATATCGAATCTACTTCAAATTCATCTACAGGAAATAAACTGGGGACTTCTCTACAGACCAGTGATTTATTCTCAACTAAAAATTCAGAATTGTATCCTTCGGATTTATAATGATTAATGGCGTCTATCAATGTATCAAAATGCTTCATTTATGTCTATTAAATTTGAAGTGATTTAAAAATTAAGGTTAAAAGGAATTGTAAGTGCTTGGTTTACTCCAAATAATTATCAGGAGCAAATCAATGGCTTGCGAAGGAATTAACATTATGATTCTTATACCATTTCTATTTTGGTATGTCGGAATATGATTTTGAATTCTTCGAAGTGAGTCAAGGCAAAAAACGCAGAGATAGCCTAGCTATCGCGAGGATTTTTAACGAAGAATCGCAAAGAATAAACTAAATATTAACCGACAATATCAAACAGAAATGGTATTAAATCACTTCTATATCCTAAAAAAATAGGAAAAGAGATTGAAGCCTTTGTCCAACCTCTTATTCCTCTATGAAAAAACTCTATCTTAATTAATTACACATGTATAGATATAGATCGGCATGCTCGGTATGTCCACTTCCTATGCTATTATTGATATCTTCGCACCCACGACTAGATTGACCGCTCAAAACTAGACTCAGACCACGGTAGAACAGAACGTCATGATCATCTGTGTTAGCTTCCAAGTACTTATCGAAATCCTTCACGGCATTAGTATATTCTCCGTAAATGAAGTATAATCCACCTCTTACATAGTAGTGATTGTTTTCATTTGGATGATCTTCGATTAGGTTATTCAACTCAATCATCGCTTTTGTATATTCTCCAGCCGCTTTGAGAAAAGTACTATAGTTAAGTCTGGCCTCTGGATAATCATCAGATGATTCTATGGCAGTTTCATAGAAATATCTAGCTCCATCTTTATCACCTTTGAGTTCTAGCATTTTTGCTTTACTAAATTTTATTTTGGCGATGTCAGCTCTTTGTGTTAGAGCCGTTATGAAATCTTTTTCTGATGCGGTATAGTCTTCTAAGAATTTATAGGCTAGCGCCCTATTGTGATAGGCAATGGTGAAGTGATCATCTATTGCAATAGCATAAGTAAACATTTTTACTGCTTTTTCGAATTCTTGCTCTTCTATATAAAGTACACCTTGAAGATCATAATATAGAGCGTTGTGCATATCTAGATCAGTGATTGTTTCCAATATTTGTCTAGCGGCAATATGATTGCCTTCGCTGATAGACTTGATAGTGGATTCCATTAGGAGTTTCGATTCTGGAGTGATATTCCCTGAGAATAATACTCGTTTATATTCATCTTCTAGAAGATAATTTTTTGGAAATAGATTGTTACTCTCTTCGTCATCAGTAGAATACCCATAGCTTCTTTTAGAAAATAAACTGTTTCTTTTGTCTTGAGAAACATATAGACTGCTATACGGATTTATTAATTGGGCAAGTGTCATATCAGCTTCAGCTTCTATTTTCTTTCCTAGAGTTCTATAGAGAGCTGATCTCTTTAATAATGCGTTTGTGTTTTGAGGATGTTCTTCTAGGATATTGGTGTAGTATACTATTCCTGTTTCTGGTACTGCTCCTTGACTCAATGGATATTCAAGTATTATTCCTCCATTTGTCAATTGTCCATATAGGGATGAACTAATTACCACGAGTATCAGTATCAATATATTTTTCATAAGCTTATATGTTTTAATTTTAGATGTTGATCTATGTTAAGATTTGTATTTGAGAAAGAGTACTATCCAGTAGAAATGCCCTGGATAGTATCTTCTCAATAAAATTATATCGGTTTGTTATGATATAGGTAAGTCACTCCATGTCATCTATCATTATCGGTAAGTCACCATCTGATACTAATATTTTAGTATTCGGTGACTTGGCCAGTTCTAAGAATGCTTCTATAGATTTATATTTTAATATTGCAGGAGTCAGACCTTCAGCAATTATCATTTGAGCATCTCTTATACCTTTTGCCTCTATTCGTTTTTGTTCAGCTTGCCTTCTAGATTGTTCAAGTACGAACTCCATTCGTTGTGCCTCCTGTTCAGATTCTAATTTGGCTTCTATTGCTATTGATAGGCTAGCTGGCAACTGAATGCTTTTGAGCAATACTGCTTCGATGTTTATACCCTTGCCGCTAAGCGTATTGTCCATATGTATTTTGATCTCTTTTTCTATAGTCGACCGTTCTCCAGTGTGCATGTCTTTGGCGTAGAATCTTGCCGATACATCTGCAACAGCTGACCTAAAGACAGGTAGGATGACATTTGACTCGTAATCTGTTCCAATGTTTCTCAAAATGTAAGGAGCTTTTTTCGCTTCTATATTATATAGTATTGATACTTCAGAACGGATATTCAATCCTTCTTTACTTGGGATAAATAGTGCCATCTCAAGATTTTCAGTACGAGTTGAAATTTTTATCATTTTAGTCGTCAGTGGATTGAAAAATCGTAATCCTTCAGTATATGTTACGTCTGAGTATTTGCCAAGACTTCGTTTTACGCCTACTTCTCCTTGTCTGACTGTAGCGCAAGATGTAAATACAACTGCTATTAGTGCTATTAGTGCAAAATTTATTATCCTTTTCATAACGTCTATTTTTGATGATTAATGGATCATATTTTATTATGACCTTCTTTATATATTAAACCTGTTGAACACTTAAATCTGTCTCTTATACACATCTGACGCTGCCGACGAAGAGGATAGTGTAG
>CAJXUU010000219.1 GCA_913061325.1 uncultured Saprospirales bacterium
CTGTCTCGTGGGCTCGGAGATGTGTATAAGAGACAGTTTATTGATAATCAGTATACCACCAAAAACTACTTTGCTGTTGGCTTTTATACTTGATATTGGTTGATCGGAAAATCGTTTTAATAAATCTTCTTTTGCCTTGTTTCGGTTATGCTTTTCTAGTATCTGAAATAGACTTAATGTATTTGTTAGGTGATTGTAATACGATTTGTCAGAAAGATTTAAGATGAATATATCAATTTTTTCTTTAAATTTTGGAGCTAGTTTTTCATCATATATATGATCCAAATGTTTGTGAAATTTCGCAATCCATTGAGAAGATTTATCTTTCTGAAAGGTATACTTTGAATAGAGATAATGTAATTTGGGTAATGTTGCTTTAATGATTATGAAAGCATCTTCGAACATAGACACAGACATGTTATCTTCCAATTGTGAATTGAATTCATCTACAACTTTTAAAGCTAACCTAAGGTCTGAAGTTGTTGATTTTAGTTTTTCTGTAGTTAGAGGCTTTATTAGATTATTTAGTATAGATTGATACTTAATTAAATTGTCATTAAGATCTACAGATTTGGCAAATGATGCTTTAAACATAATCCCAAAATTGCGATCTTTTTGTGCGTATGATCGCACATAATTTTTTAACTGTTCATCATCGATGGCATTTAGGATAGTTCTTATGTTAAATGTTTGTTTTTGATCTTCCTTTTCCTTTTTCTTCTTTTTTTCTAGTCTTTCTTCTTCTAACTTTCTAAGATGTAATAATGAGGCTGCAATATGAGCACAAGACTTACTCTTTTGATATTCTTCGCACTCACAAGTGCTTTTTTGGTTTTTTTGATTTGGATGCTGTATTTCTACTTCGATAATTCCATTATCCCTGATCATGACGCTCCATAACTTTCTCTCTATCTCCACCACTTCAAGCACAGCGCCAGATTCCAATAATTCTTCGCCATGAATTAAATGTTGTTCCGATATTGTATTTTCGATAAATGACATATACGTTTGATAAGTCTAAAATGTATGAAGCAGCTGGTAATATACTGCCAAAAAAGTACTTTATTAGTGTCTTTCGCTAATGCTTATTAAAATAGATCTGACTATGTAATCAAATTATTGGATTTGCCAATCCTTATAATCTTATGACGCTCTCCGTTTTTAACACTAAATTGCAATCGAAAATTAATTTAATATGCTTTCCATTCTAATCCCTGTTTACAACCAAAATGTTGTCGATTTAGTCAAGTCCTTACAAGGTCAATGTGAATCATTGGATATTCAGTTTCAGATCCTTGTTTTTGACGATAAGAGTAATGATGAGACAAGAGAAGAAAACAAATCAATATCACATGAATTTGGTGTTAATTATGTCGAGCTTCCCGAAAACCTGGGCCGAGCAAAAATCAGGAACCGACTGGGTAGAATGGCTCAATACAAAAATCTCTTGTTTTTAGATGGAGATTCAAAAGTGATAAGAGATGATTTTATATCTAAGTATTTGGAAAAAGAGGATCATTCTTTTGTCACATATGGAGGACGGGAATATCAAAAGAAAAAACCCAATGATCAAACTCTCATTTTGCATTGGAAGTATGGAACAAAACGAGAAGCATTAAAAGTCAAAAAAAGAATACTTGACCCTTATTTGAATTTCCAGAGCAATAACTTTTTGGTAAAAGCTCATATTTTCAAGAAAATACAATTTGATGAAGGAATACAGGGCTATGGGTACGAAGACTTGTTATACGCTGAAAAATTGAAAGTTCTAAATGTGACAATCACTCATATAGACAATCCTGTGCTTCACGATGGGCTTGAGTGTGCAAATCAGTTTCTAGAAAAGACTAGAAATGCAGTAAAAAATCTCGTCGAGCTCAATCAAAATGGGCTATTGTTAAACGTCAGGCTAACTAGTTTTTACAATAAGATGAAAGGCGCTGGAATGTTGGGTCTGATAGTTAAGTATTTCAAAAGTAGAGAGGAATCAATAATGAATAACTTAAAGGAGTCCAAAAATCCAAATATTAGAAATTATAGTCTTTTTAAGCTGTTAGAGTATTCTTCGTCGATAAAGGATTAGGCTTAGTTTCGTCTTCCAATATTAATGGAGAGAATAAGCATATTTCTAATAAATTAACTTTTATCCAAGTTGTAATAAATTCATATTCAAGTTCATCACCAGCGTAATTTGGTTCTGCGTTACCTTCTTCGTTGGTTTTTATAATCAATTTATCTTCTTCAATTATATAGCTGGAATTTTGACTTTCAAAATTTTTAAAAGTGAAGTCTGAATGTGGTGAAGGAAAATGAAGTCCAAAAAGACCATTATATTCATAAGTGAGAGTATCATCTGTAAATGTATACTTTTTATTTATTTGGTATTCACCCAAGCTGTTTCCCGAGCTGTAGCTAGTAATTCCTATGGAAGTTGTGTCACCATTTTTTGTTGTAATTACTCTTATTTGGTATTCACCTATTGTGCTGAAAGTGTCTTGTTCAATATTTAGGGTATATCCAGAGGTTTCTTTTAAAGAAAAATAATATGCATATTCATTACCTCCACCATTGGCAAAGTTTAAAGTTTCAGAAATATCTCCAGAAATATCTTCAAGTTCCCAGTCACCTTTTAGAGCTTCAGTTTCCTCTTCTTCTTCCTCTTCTTCCACCTCTTCCATTTTTGTATCACCAGTCTTGTCACAAGCCTGAAAACAAAGCGCAGCAAATACTAATGCAAATAAATATATTTTAGTTTTCATGATAAGTTAGATGTCGTAATTAGAATATAAGTGTTTAATATATTCTTTATAAAGAATAGTACTTTTATCCAAGGCGACATTTTTTTATAGTTTCTTCATTTTTACTAATAAGAAATATTGTAGTAAAGTTATTCTGGAATTAGTCACAATTACATAAAAATAGCCCATCAAAAATTGCATCTCAATGGGCTATTATGTTTTGTTGTCAATCGAAAACAAAACCTATTTTTCGAAATCTTATAGATTTGGAATTCTCAACATCTGACCTGGATAGATCTTATCTGGATGAGAAAGCATAGGCTTGTTTGCTTCGAAGATTACATTGTATTTCATTGGATCACCATATACCTCTTTTGATATTTTAGAAAGAGAATCGCCTGGCTTCACTTCGTGGAATCTTGATTGTATTGGAGCGACAACAGAAATTCTGTCGTCAACAGTAGCTATACCTTCTACATTACCAGCAATAAGAACAATCTTTTCTTTGTCTTCTACCGATTCAGTCTGGCCGTATACTGTAACCTTATCATCATCAAGTTCTAAATCAAGGTTCTCAATTCCAACACCAGAATTAGATATAATTGATCTTAGCATGTTGGCTCTTTCAGCGGCACTTGCTGCTGCTTCAGCTTCGTTAGTCTCTGCTGATCTACCCATTAGTTTTGCTCCAGCGTTCTTTAAAAATGAAAATAATCCCATAATTGTTTGATTTGTATGTTATTAAAATTAAAAATTGCATTCAAAGAATAAATCGATTGCTTCGATTTATTTCAGTTGACAATATATATAATTGTAATTCCCTAAAAAAGAGTTCCAAGAAAAAAAATAAATTAATTGACGAAATGAAAATTTCTTGGCACTTGATTCTCTTAGGAATGTTACTTTATTATTGAATCATTCCTTAGGTCTATAAATCAATAAGTTGTGGAATAGCTTCTAGTGTAATAAGTTATAAATTGCGATTTCTTTAATTTGATGAATTCAGAAGAGAAAAATGTGAAAACGATAATTTTATTAATTAACCCGATTCAACACGTCTTTACCTGATATAAACATTTTGATGTTTTCTGCAACGCCATCTAACAATCGTTCTCTGGACTCTATACTTGCCCAAGCAATATGAGGTGTAATTATACAATTCTTTGCATTTAGAAGTGGATTGTTATCTTCAGGTGGTTCGCTACTCAATACATCAAGGCAGGCATAGTTTATTACATCATTATCCAATGCCTCTGCGAGATCTTTTTCAATAATTAATCCTCCTCTTCCTGTGTTTACTAGAATAGCAGTTGGTTTCATATTAGCAAGTGAATACTTATCGATAATCCCAGCATTGCTTTCATTCATCGATGCATGGAGGGTAATGAAATCAGATTCTCTACATAATGTCTCAAAGTCCACTATAGTGGCCCAATCTTGAGCATCTCTTTCTGGATTTCTTGAGGTGGCGATTACTTTCATTCCAAACGCTGAGGCAACTTGACCAACTTTCTGACCAATGGTGCCAAAACCATAAATACCTATTGTTTTTCCCGCTAGTTCGCGTATAGAATGATCATAAAAACTGAACGAACCTGATTTTTGCCAGCGACCATCCATTACTTCTTCATCATAGAACGGAATATTGATTAATACATTCAAAAGATGAGCAAATACACTCTGTACAACACCATCTGTGCTGTAGCCACTTACATTTGAAACAGGAATTCCTTTCTCTGCAGCATAATTTACGTCTACCACATTATATCCAGTAGCAGCCACACATATGTATTTGAGATTTGGGAGTTGATCAATTACATCTTTAGTTAACTCAACCTTATTTGTTATGAGAATATCTGCATCCATTGCTCTTTTGACTACTTTTTCAGCGGATGTATTTTTATAGGCAGTGAAGTCATTGAATACTTCTAACGCTGTAAGTTCTAGACCATCCATTGTAGTTGTAAAAGAGTCGAGGTGGATTATTTTCATAGAGAAGTTCTGTTATATTTCTAATTAATAAATGAAATGCAAATTAGGAATAAATACTGATTGTATTTCAATTGATAGACTTAAGATCTAGAAAGGACCTATTCTATAGACCCTTCATTGTTAGATTAATCCTTCCTCTCTGAATATCAATATCTAGCACTTTAACAGTCACTTGTTGATGGAGTGACAATACATCAGCAGGATTGCTAATAAATTTATCCGCTATTTGTGAGATGTGCACCAAACCGCCTTGTTTGACACCGATGTCTACGAATGCTCCAAAGTTGGTTATGTTATTTACAATTCCAGGTAATATCATTCCAATTTGGATATCATCGATAGCCCTAATACGACCATCAAAGGAGAAACTTGTAACTGCACCTCTGGGATCGAGGCCAGGTTTTTCTATCTCTTTGATAATATCTCTCAAGGTAGGTAGTCCAAAATCGCTGGTTACATAATTGCTAAGGTCCAATGATCGTAAAATCGCTGGATTTTCTATAAGTTCTTCCACAGAAGACTTTGAGTCTTTTGCCATTTGATTAACTATAGGGTAGGCCTCTGGGTGAACTCCAGAGTTTTCGAGCGGATTTTTTGCATTTCTGACTCTTAAAAATCCAGCTGCTTGTTCAAAAGCTTTGGCACCAACTCTTGGTACTTTTTTCAATTGAGATCTAGAAGTGAAATTTCCATTTTCTTTTCTGTACTGTATTATATTTTCTGCAGTAACGGGACCTAATCCTGATACATAAGTAAGTAAGTGTTTACTTGCTGTATTTATATTTATACCTATAGAGTTCACGCAACTAATTACAGTTTGATCTAGTGATTCCTTCAGCAATGATTGGTTCACATCATGTTGGTATTGCCCTACGCCTATTGATTTAGCATCTATTTTGACCAGTTCGGCTAACGGGTCCATTAACCGACGTCCAATTGAAACAGAACCTCTTACCGTCACATCTTTATCAGGGAATTCTTCTCTGGCAATTTCTGATGCAGAATATATAGATGCACCATCCTCATTGACCATATAAGTTTCTATACCTAGATTAAGCGACTTGATAAATGATTCTGATTCTCTTCCCGCAGTACCATTCCCAATGGCTATAGCTTTGATGTTGTGTTTTCGGCAAAGGTCTGAAATCACTTTTTCAGATTTTTCTGTATCATTTTGTGGGGGATGTGGATATATAGCGGTATTGAATTTTAGGTTTCCATTTTTATCCAAAATCACCACTTTACAACCTGATCGAAATCCTGGGTCGAGCGCTAGTGTCGCTTTCTGCCCCAGAGGAGCTGATAACAGCAACTGTCTAAGATTTTTTACAAATACTTCTATGGCGATTTTATCTGCTTTTTCTTTGTATTCACCAGCTACTTGATTTTCTATGCTAGGCAATATTAATCTCTTATAACCATCTTGGATCGCCTCACTTAATAGTTTTGCACATGGAGCATTGTACGACACATACTTGCGCTCTATGCTGTGAATTAAACGATCATGATCCATTTTCAATCCTACCCTTAGGAAACCTTCACTTTGTCCTCTCATCAGTGCTAGAAACCTATGAGATGGACACTTTACCAAGGATTCTTCGAAATCAAAATAATCTCTGTATTTAATTGCTTCGTCTTTTTTCTTCTTTACAACCTTACTTGCGATCGTTCCATGCTTACGAAGTGATATTCTTGTTTTATCTCTGATTTTTTCGTCTTCACTGATCCATTCTGCGATGATATGTTGAGCGCCTTCTATTGCCGACCTGATTGTTTTGATATTAGAATTGAGATAACGTTTTGCTTCCGCATTAATATTTTGGACGCTTTGCTGTTTTATGGTTTCAGCTAGAGGTTCTAAGCCGTTTTCCCTTGCAACACCAGCTTTGGTTTTTTTCTTTCTTTTGAAGGGGAGGTATAGATCTTCTAATTCAATAGGATCATAAGTTTCTATGATTCTCTTTCTCAGTTTATCGGTTAATGCTCCTTGCTCCTTTATAGCGGCTAGCACGGTTTCTTTTCTATTTTCTAGATCTATCTGCTTTTTATATTCCTTCTGGATATTTCCAATTTGTACTTCATCAAGAGACCCAGTTCTCTCTTTTCTATATCTAGAAATAAATGGAACAGTTGCCCCTTCTTGGAGCATGTTGATTGTATTCCTTATAGACGAATCTTGGATTCCTAAAAGATTGGATATGATTGATATTTGTTTAGGAGACATATAGAGAATTGTTGAATGAATTACAAAAGTCATAAAACGAAAAAGGTCCAAACAATTAAGCTTGAACCTTCGAGCGGAGGAGGAGGGATTAACTAATTGATCCCATGTGCCTCGAAGGTCAAGATCACAAATCTGTCTGTGCTAACGCACAGAAATGAAAAAAGGCTCAAACATTCAAGCGAGCTTGATATTTGAACCTTTTTTTCCATTTGACACATATCTGTGATCATCTGCGGAGGAGGAGGGATTCGAACCCCCGGTACCCGTAAAGGCACGCTAGTTTTCAAGACTAGTGCATTAAACCAGCTCTGCCACTCCTCCGTTTTTTTTTAATAATGCTTTCCTCGTTTGTTAAGCGATGCAAAAGTACATTTACTTTTTACATCTCGAAACTTTTGAGAATTATTTTTTAGTTTTTTTTTGATAAGCCCTATTTAGATTGTTTTGCTTTAAATATGGCTTCATAAAAAAGAAAAGCCCGACAATTTTCACTGTCGGGCTGTATTTTGTTGGATATCAGATATTAATATCTATTGTTATATCCACCATTGTTTCTAGGTTTCTTAAAACCTCCTCCGCCATTATCTTGGCTTAGATTCTTTAACAACGATTGTTTGACCATCAAATTCGTAATCGTTTAATTCTTCGATTGCTACTCTAGCTTCTTCTTCGTTGTCCATTTCAACGAAACCATAACCTTTAGATCGGCCTGTTTCTCTGTCCATGATAACTTTACAACTTGTTACGTTTCCATAATTTGCAAACAAGTCATTTACTTGGTCTACAGATGTTCTGTAGTTAAGTTTTGCAATAAAAATATTCATAATAAAAATTAAATAAAAGTATTGATTCTTAATGCATGTGCCCCTTAAATCAATACAAAATTAAAAGTGGGGTCGAGAATGATAAAAGGAAATTAAGCTATCGTAGTAAACTAAAAAATGCAAAAAACCGAATATAAAACGCCGACTATCAATACCATAACGGTATGAATTCTCATTTAGTTTCTTTAGCATAAAAAAAGTATTAAAAAATAATACACCTAATATCTGATTGATTATTGATTAATATTCACCTAACTTCAGTGATGAGAACTCTATACCTGTTGCTATACTTTATCTCGATATCAATATCTACTTCGATATCAGCATGTATTGATTCTTTTTACCATTCTCTATCATCACATACTTATCCTTAATCAAGTGATCAGCATTTACTATTAACTCATCAGAAGAGACTTTTATTTTATTTACTGAGATTGCATTATTCTTAATAGCTCTCTTCGTTTCTCCTTTTGACGAAAGTATATCTGATTTTTCACTCAAAAGATCGACAATGTTGATACCATCTTGAAGATCAGCTAAACTGAGTTCAATGCTCACTATCTCAGTACTGATAGTTTCAAGAGCTTCAACAGATAGACCCTTGAGATATTCATTAGATGCTTTTTTATTAAATAGAATCTCAGATACCTGCTGAACAGATTCGTATGCTTTTGTTGAGTGAACTCTCTTTGTCAATTCTTCAGCCAATAACTTTTTTAGCATCCTAGGGTCATCAGCATATTCAGCTTCTCTAGATTCGATTTCTTCTTTAGTATGAAGTGTAAAGTATCTTGTGAACTTAGGTATGTCAGCGTCATCAGCATTGATCCAAAATTGGTAGAACTTGTATGGTGAAGTCATATCCGGATCCATCCATATGTTTCCCTCTTCTGATTTACCGAATTTTTTACCATCCGATTTAGTTAATAAAGGGGTCGTAGCAGCATATGCTTTTCCATCCGTATTTCTTCTTATGAATTCTGTTCCAGAAGTTATATTCCCCCATTGATCAGATCCTCCCATCTGCATTGTACAGCCGAATTGTTCGTAAAGAACCTGGAAATCATATGCCTGCAATAGTTGGTAGCTGAATTCTGTAAAAGATAGACCTGACTCTAATCTGTTTTTTACACTATCCTTAGACATCATGTAATTTACAGTCAATGTCTTTCCTACATTTCTCAAGAAATCAAGGACATTCATTTCTTTGTAGAAATCATGATTGTTGACAATCTTAGCTGCATGTGCTCCTTCGAAATCAAGAAATTTCTTCATTTGCTCCTCTTGCTTGGCAAGGTTAGCATCCAACTCATCGAAAGATTTTAATTGACGTTCTTTATCTTTTCCCGATGGATCTCCGATTCTGCCTGTAGCTCCTCCCATAAGAACGATTGGATTATGCCCAGATCTTTGAAATAACGTCAATAGCATTATCTGCACGTAATTTCCGATTGTTAAGCTTTTAGCTGTGGGATCAAAACCTATATACGCAGTTATAGCACCTTTTTCTAAAGCTTCTTGAGTACCTGGTGTTGCGTCATGCAACATTCCTCTCCATTCTAATTCCTCGAAAAAATTCATCTCTTATTAATTTAGCATGCAAAACTAGAAATTTTATCAATACTGATAAGGCATTGAAAGTATTTAATACTTAAATTCTCCGATGCTTGCGTCGGGGTCATAAAAAAGATGTTTTT
>CAJXUU010000220.1 GCA_913061325.1 uncultured Saprospirales bacterium
AAGATCTTGTAGTGTGTTTTCATGAAAACACGCGGGAGATTGAAAGGAGAATTAAGGAGGAGGAAGTTGTCGTGTGATTTAAAAGTTCGAGTTGCCAAGTCTCTAAATTACATAAGGTTCATGAAAACGCTTTAGCTCTCGGCAGAGGGACAAATAATACTAGGTTCGGACGATTAAAAGAAATACAATCAGGGTCAAAAAGCGAAGCGAAAGCATCGAATACATTTTGTCTTTAGATCTGTTCGTAAAACCACTAAAGTGAAATCTTGACCTGAAAAGGACCTACATAATATGATACCCCAACCCAAAGTTCATTGAGCAATCAATTACTATCATAATCGCTCAGCAATATCTATTCTAATATCTAAGGAATGAATCAAAGACAGGTAAAAGGGTTAAACATGCTTAGATCGATATAACCAGACAAAAAAATAGAGAGGCGGTAAACCGCCTCTCTAACAATTAACAAAAACCAGGTATAAAATTCTTGTTTGCTATGATTCACCTATTGTAGAACGCAGCAATTATATTTTAGTCTATTTTTATCACTTTTTGAGTAAAGGTCTCTTGACCTTGCTTTACCACGAAGAGGTATACTCCTGCAGTGATATTACTCATATCTACATTGATATCATCATTTGAAGACAATGTTACTTCTTTCACTCTTTCGCCTTTCATATTGATTACATTCAATGTAGCAGGACCAGTTTCTGAAGTGATAGTAGATAGATTTACAAATACTTCATTGTTAGAAGGATTTGGATATACTATAAAACTAACTTCATCTTGATCAAATCTTACTGTTCTGATTTCAGAAAGTTCTGCTTCCCCATCATTGTCCACCATGTTCAATCTATAATAGAATGTTTTAGATGATCTTGTGTTAAGCGGTAAATCACTATCAAGTAAGTCATAGTTTTGCTCTGTAATACTCTCTCCTATTGCTTGCAAAGTGCCTATAGTGGCCCAGTCAGATAAATCTTGACTTCTTTGTACATCAAAGTGAGATGCGTTTATTTCTGAAGATGTAGACCAGTTTAGGTTTACACTCTTTTCTACTTTAGTTGCTGTGAAACGGTTAAGTTTGATTGGAAGCGCTGATTCTGGTTCAATTCCATTGTATACATTTCCACCAAAACCATTATTTAATACATTTGGTGCGAATGCAAATGCCGCTCCTGGCAAACCGCCTTCATCTAATAGGAACATTTCAGTATTTGAAGGTGTCCCGTTTTCAAGTGGAATTAAAAATTCAAAAATAACCTCACATACTCCACTAGCTAATGGTTTATTAGTAGTGGCCCCATCTATTTTTACTGCAAAGTATACATTGCCATCATCGGTCCCTCCTACTCCAGAAGGTTCGAATGTATTAAGTTGTCCACCACCTGCGCCAAAAGCCTCAACGAAAGGCAACCAATCACTAGAAAATCCAGATAACTGTGTACTCGGAGAACCTGCAACTATCCCAGAAGAGGGTTCAAAGCCTATTGTTAACCATTGGGCACCCCAGTCATCGGTTCCATCTGCAGGAACAAAATCGCCAGATGCACAATAGGTAATAATTACTTTTTTATTGCCTCCTCCAACTGTAAAATCTACGTCGAAAGTAACACCTATTGTTTGCGAATGCAATGAAACAAACAAACAAAAACTTAAAAGTGTAAGAAAATATCTTAAAAACATAATATATGATTTTTTTTGTTATTCAGGAATTTGAGCAGTTACTCCAGTAAAATTTGAAAGTGGTCCACTTCCAAAGAATCCGGTATTTAAAGGATGACTTAAAATAGTATTAGCAGTGTTCGTAGCATCTGATGGAGAAGCATTATCATAAACATTCCCATCCAAGTTCATATCAAACAAACTGTAGATATTACTTAATCCAGTATAATTAGAAAGTGGTCCACTACCAAAGAAACCTATATTTCCAGGAGCTGTTAGCACTTCACTTGATATTGCTGTTACATCGGAAGGAGATGCATTATCTAAAACTGTTCCATCCGCATTTACATCACCAGCCCACATGGTCATGGTGCCACCATTATTTTTCAATCCATTACTTCCAAAAGCAGTGTAACCAGCATCTGAAAAATCTTGTAGTACAAGTGTACCATTTAAATCAATAGAAGCACCAGTACTAACAGCTAAATGATTTCTGTGCTTGATAACTACATAACCAGTAGTACTTGCATTTTTCAAGAAAGGATTTGAAGTTCCATCTAAAGCTACTACTGAACCATCCGTTTTCACAAAACCTACTCCTATTCCTTCAACAGTTGCTGGAGTTGCTGTATTTCTTGTTTCAAAAGATACCCAATCAACTATATCAGTATTGGCAGCGAAAAACCCTGCAGCAACTGTTTCACCGCCTCCATATGGTGATGTAGTTGGTAGTAGATCCATTGTATTTAAAGTATTACTCATTGTACCTCCAGAAAACGCACCATCTAACATTATCTTAAGATTAGCTCTTCCAAATGCATTTGTTCCAGTAAAATCTCCACTTTCTGCGATCGATCCGATTACTTCATTCGTTCCAGCCGCTGCATCAGTATATGTCCAGTCTGTGCTTGTAGAGCCGTAATGAGCCCCTTTAGTATCACCAGCAACACCTGTAAGGTCTCCAGCTACATATGTTCCAGTCAGTTCCGCGTCTAAAGCTGTAATTCCTGCCGCATCTACATTCCAATATCTAGAGATGTAGTCAGTTGCTTCAGCTGGTTTGTTTGGTTGATCAGCACCTACTACATTTACATTCAAGGTTGCTGCTGCATAGCCTGTAGCCATAACATCTGCATTCAACGGTGTATAGTTTGTAGCATCACCGATTTCAAATTTAAAAATTTCGTTAGCTGAAAGCTCTTTGGATACAACTCCCATATTAGCTGCTCCGTCTGCAACAATATATTCATTTGCATCAGCAGATGTAATTGTTGATAAAGGAGCAAACACAAGATTGTTGTTTCCTATTAATATTTGATTATCGTTACCCACAAAATTAAGGTTCGTTGATATTCTCATCTGATCCAATAGAGCGACAGTATTTACTGTCTTGTCCATCTCAAGATTAGTGATGGTAGCTCCACCAGATGTGAAATTAGAAGCATTAGCTCCACTTAATATTAGTTTTGCAGTAGTTGACATTGTTATCGTAGCTGTGCCTGCATTGGTCACATCACCTTCTACCTCTACTATTCCCGTACCTTGGATATCGATAGAACCAGTAAGATTATTCTGAAGACTACCTTCTATAAATAGCGTGGCACCATCCTCTACAATAATGGAAGCACCATCATTGATTAGCTGTGCAGAAGCCGAGAAGGCAAACAACATGCTTAAAAATGTATAAAATATGTTTTTCATGTGTGAAGAGTTTTATATATCTCAAATGTACAATTAACCTTTTCAATATTTCGACTTAATGAGTAAACGGTCAGTTTTAATTATTGATCGGTTGTTTTTTATAGATTAACTGGTAACAATAGCAAATTTAATAATTCATTTCTTATCAATAATCACCCATTTGGGTGATAAATTCATAAAATTTCATATTTAATTACAAGTGTAACAAATATATACATTCGTTACCGCTTTTGCTGTCCTTTTTCTCAAATTAATAATATTAATGGTGTCAAGCAGTCTTTTTAATCTCAGAAGTGCCATTTATTTTACCTTTTCGAAGTTAATTATTGATATGTGTACTTTTATCTTATTCGTATTGTCCCATTATTAAGAAAACTTGCACCATCAAGCATATATACTTCAAAGTCCATACCTAAATTTTCAACAAAAATATTTCCTTCATTTTCTATGCTTCCAATTGTTCTAATTCCAAAAAGAGAGACATTCTTTATATCTGTTGTACCTAAGTTTTGATACATACCTCCAGAATTCAAAATCAGTCCATTATCTTCTGATCCAGAAATATTCAACATAGTATTATTAACCAAAGTATTATTCGAAAATATAGTTACTGATCTTGCAAATGCTTCTGTTGGACCACTTATGGTTATAGTTCTCGAAGTTCCACTCGTTGGCAATATTACATCGTGACATGCAGCGGGCATAATTCCTAGACTCCAATTAGACGGATTTGTCCAATCACCACTGCCACTTGTGACCCACATATTATCAGACGTCAATCCTTCATCATAGTCACCATTACAGTCATTATCTTTTCCATCGCATAATTCTGGAGCCATCGGATATATAGTATCATCATCATCAACACAGTCATCTCCTACATTAGGTCCAAAACAAAAACCATCATTATCAATATCACCACCAATTCCTTGCGAACAATAATCTTCAAAATTATTTCCACCAGATGGTAGAAGAGGATTATTAGTAAACTTTGTACTTCCTATATCACACAAGTCTGTATAATTATCAGGATAACAACCACTAAAATTATTATTCTTTGTCCAATAGACATTTAGTAATGGAAGATCTGCAATTGAGGCAAGTAATTCTCCATCCATATTATTATTCTCAATATATAAAGTATTAATTTTCAACAAACTGCCTAGAGAAGATGGCATATTTCCTGTAAAATTATTATTCGATAAATCAACAAACTCAAGCACATCAAGATCCGCCCAAATATCTGGAAAATCACCAGAAAGATCATTGTTCATCAACTTGAGTATACGTAACTTTGTCAAGTCTCCAAGATCAGGAGTAACTGTCCCAACTAAATTATTATTGAACAGGTCTATACCAATTATATTATCTTGATTATCGCAAGTAATTCCATACCAAGAGCAAGGTGTACAGTTTGTTCCAAGTGCTCCATCTTCCCAGCCAGATTTATCTACCCAGCTACTGCCATTAGCATTATTGTATAGCTCGATCAAGACATTAAATGCAGGATGACAAGGTAAAGACTCCTCAATGGCGCACAATTGAAATGCTCCTTCCAAATCACTTGATTCTTCGATTATTCGGATATAGATTGTTTCATTTGGCGTAAGCCCTGACAATTTCACTTGAAATTCTTCATCAAAAACTTCTTCGCACTTTATCTCTGTCAAGTTACCGCAAGTACCTGAATAGGCAGTGATTATTACATCTGTAACCTCTCCGCTCACTGGATTAAAATTGATAAGCACGTCTGTATTTGGTGGGGTGATAGAAAACCAAACATCTTGAGCAACCCCTGGCGTACCACATGATGGATCAGCTACTCCAGAAGAGGTCGACATTATATTATCATAATCAAAATAAGAACATTCCCCACTTAGGCTTAATTCTATAGCATTTGCACAATCATCATTAGAAGGAGGAAGTGAAGCACAATACCCACCTGTCGCACAAACAGCCGTGTTGTATTTTTCAAAAATAAAGTCACCAACCTCAGACCCAAATCCATTTGCTAAATCAATCCCTCCACCAGCAAGGTTGCAAAATGACATGATCGTCCCACCATCATTAGGCAGAATGGGGTTATTTTCGTCGAAGCACTCCTGACCTTCTGGTTGATCTCCATTTCCTGTAGCATATATATTACCACAATCATCAATCTGACTATCAAACTCAGCACCCCACACGCATGCATGAGTATGTCTCGCGCCAAATACATGACCTAATTCGTGTGCCACTACATTCACAGTAAAAGAAAAATTAGGATATCCACTAAATGTCGTCTCTAATGATGTAGCAATACTATATGGCCCTGGGAAATCAGGAAAAGAACCACAAAGTCCGCCGACACCATAGGCAAGTCCGCCTCCAAGATCACGTGTAGAAAATAATTGTGCTACTCTACCATCATATGTGTTCTCTATTTGATCCACAAAGGAATCCCTTACAGCTTGCATGCTTGTTTCAGAAGCATATGGATCTATACTGTTCCAAACAAAAACACTGTTTACCACAAGAGGTATATCTATTGTATTATATATGGTAGCGACATCATTTATTATAGAAAGCGCCCAAGCTTCTGTATTTGCAAGTGAACTACCATTGTCAATATAGCTTTGATTATCGCATTCGATATAAAGTTCTACGCAATCTGATCCTACTGACCGGGGCGTTTCGGTGGATGTTTTTGAATGTGCCTGTGGTGAATCATTAGTATAGCATTCATACGTTGGCACTTTTACTAGATCTTCACTTTCGTAAATTTTGTAAGTATTATCAGTTTCGTGAGAGACTTCAATATTTCCATCTTTACTAGCCAACAATAACTTATACTTACCATCTATAACAGCCAAGGTCGCCCAACTATAATAATCTCCTTCTATCACTCCATTGTAGAAGTATGAATCAAATTTTCGTTCTTTTCTTGATATTGAAGTTGTAAGTTTATAATCGTCGGACCTAAGGAATCTCCTTTTCAATACTAAAGGATAAAGCTCCTCTTTGAAATTAATATTCAATTTCAGAACATTAGGTATTCCAATTTGCTTATGTGTCCAAAGTTGATTTTCGATATTAAGATATTCAAGATGCGAAACTTGACTTTTGTCATTATCTCTAGTCTTTAGGTTTGATTTTGAGACATTTAATAGATAGGGATTCGCTTCTACTGAATAATCTAACACACTAGTATAGTATTCAGGTATATCTATTCTCGATTTTGATTGCGAAAACACAGAATGAATACTGCAGGATAACAAGAAGAGAATAAAGTTAATTTTAAGTTTTTTCATACCTGATCTATTGACGATGTATAATCTTTTTGCTAATTGAGACAGCACTTATTATACTTTTTCAATTTGATGATGCTAAGATACACTTATGGTTTCTGATATTAATAAAGGTAAACCCTGAATTAATAAATAGGAAAACCCTGTAAAGTGTAATTACTAGATAAACGTTGAGGTGATACGAAACCCTACCAGACACAAATAATAAAATCGGTATATTTTCGTAAAAGAGTCGATTTATGTTCCTACAAAGTCTCTTCTATTAAGCTTAAAAAAGTCAAAGCCTTGAAAATTTGAGTTTCATCCGTATCCATAGGTTCTAAAAATTGATACGCCCTAGGATTAGGTGATTCATTTAATCTAACATTAACTATCTCACCTACTTCTTTATCATCTATTCTTACTGGGTGAGAACTTAGAAGGTGATTAGCTTCAATCTTAGCAAGTAGTTTATTGGTACGAGGAGCATATAAACTTCCATCAGATTCTACGAATCCAAGTTCTTTATTATTTACGAATACTTGAGTTTTGCCTCCATTAATCATATAGATAAAATCATCATCTTCGGAAGATATCAGTAATAAACTCTTATCCGCAGGATAGGTATATTTCTTATATGCATATGCGAGAAGAGGCTCATGATAGATTGTCGTAAACGCTCCAGACTTTATCGTCGATAACCCCTTACTTGACGTAGATCCTGTTTGATTGACGGACAGCAATTCGAGTTCAGTTATAGTCATGGGTATGAGGCTACTTATATAGGTCGCTATCTTACTTTTGAGTTCTGCAATGTCTTTTCTTGTTTGACTAGAGCCACTGTTAATACTCAAAAAGAAATCTAACAACTGAGCTATAATAAATCCGCCTGCCAATACGAAAGTGAAAATAATTGCTAATCTAACCATAGGTATTTCTGTTTATGCTTGATAATATAACACTACAAACTCAGTAAAAAGTTTTATTCAGAGGGAAGTTTTCGTCTAAAAGAATAAATGATTGGACGAGTTATCCAATTTATTCGAAAATTAAAAAATAAGTTCTAGGTAAAAATAACTTAATATTACTAAATCGTCTTTCACAAAGCACCACTGATTACCAAAGAATATATATTTTCACATTTTAAATAATAACAAAGAGGAGAAATAACAATGGCAAGAGATCATGTAAAAGTTTGGGCACCCGCTTCGGTAGCCAATGTAGCGGTTGGATATGATATACTAGGATTTGCTATTAATGGTCCAGGTGACGAAGTATTAATTAAACCTGGAACTAAGAAAGGTTTAAAAATAATAAAGATAACGGGTGGCAAAGGCCTCCCACTAGATCCCGAAAAAAACACTGCTGGTTTTGCTGCATTACGATTACTAGAAGAACTCGGTCTCCAAGATGAACCGATTGAAATGGAGATACGAAAGAAAATGCCTTTTGGCAGTGGTCTTGGCTCTTCGGCCGCTAGTGCGGTAGGGGGGGTATTTGCTGTTCATGAGTTTTTCAAAACTGGATTACAAAAAAGAGACATCCTTAAACATGCTGTTGCTGGAGAACAAATAGCCGATGGAGCATGGCATGCTGATAATGTAGCACCTTCATTGCTTGGAGGCATGACTTTAATAAGGGATAATTCCAGTCTTGATATTCATAAATTGTATATTCCTAAGGCGATGCAAGTTGTGGTTATTTACCCAAAAGTAGAGATTCTTACAAAGGACTCTAGAGCAATATTATCAGATTCATTGACCTTAGATCAACACATTGCACAATCTGGAAATCTCGGTGCTTTTATAATAGGGATGTATAATTCTGATTTTGATCTTATCCAAAGGTCTCTTCAAGATCTAATAATAGAACCACAGCGAGCACAATTAATTCCAGAATTCTATAAAATGAAAGAAGCAGCTCTAGAGGAAGGAGCATTGGGATTCTCAATCAGTGGTGCCGGTCCATCTATGTTTGCAATGACAAATAACTCTTATGTGAGTGAACGTATAGTAGAAAGGGCAAAAAAGATTTATGCAGCTAAGAAAATAAGAATCAAGACCTATACTTCTGAGATTAATCAAGAAGGAGCATATTTGTGCTAATTCTAATCTTGTAAACATGGAGCATGAATGTAAATCAACTATTATCAAAAGAAATAGAAGCCCGTATTATCGAATGTGGCATCCATAGGATTATTGCATGCATAGAAAAACTCCATGAAGATCATCTCCATTACCGTCCAAATGAAAACTCTAACAGTATAAATAATCAAGTCTTGCATCTTGACGGCAATGTGCGTCAATGGCTCATCTCAACTATGTCTAATACTAAGGATTCTCGTCAAAGAACCATGGAGTTTGATCCAAAAAATAGAAAATCAAAAACTGAACTTATCGATATTCTAAATCTACTTGAAAAAGATATAAGAGATATTTTGGTGAATATTGAATCGATAGACCTTACCCAAATTCAAACCGTACAATGTTACACCGAATCTAATCTATCAATCATTGTTCACGTAATCGAACATTTCAGTTATCATGTCGGACAAATAACCTATATCACTAAAATGCTTCTTGATATAGATACTGGTTATTATGCTGGACAGGCTTTAGATCGGATTTCATGATGTGGTGATGGGTTGACGTTGGTGATGTGGGTTTTTTAATTCGAAAAAAAAAGCGATCATAGATCAGTGTAGCGAATGGAACATTCGAGGGCTGATCAAGTGGGCTGCGAAGCAAACACGTAGATCAGTGTAGCGAATGGAACATTCGAGGGCTGATCAAGTGGGCTGCGAAGCA
>CAJXUU010000221.1 GCA_913061325.1 uncultured Saprospirales bacterium
AGAATGAATAAATATCAGCACATAAAAACGTACTTTATTAATGTATCATTCCTAATGGCAGAAAAAGAAAATAACATATTAAGTAAGTTACTATTCCCTATTGGGGTGGTAATGCTAATGTGGCTTGTCAAAATTGTCGAAGTTATTCAAAATTATAAATATACTCGTTGGGGTATATTTCCGAGAGATATAGATGGTTTGCCGGGCATCGTTGCAGCTCCATTTATTCATTCAGATTGGGAGCACCTTATGTCCAATTCTATACCTATGTTGGCATTGATGTCCATGGTAATGGTTTTCTACAAGCGTGTAGCTATCCCTTCCGTTATTATTATCACCATATTTACTGGGTTCACTGTATGGTTATTTGCTAGAGATGCTTATCATGTTGGTGCTAGTGGTGTTGTGTATGGATTAGTAGCATTTTTAGCTTGGACAGGTATTTTTAGAAGAAATCTTAAATCAATAATTCTAGCACTCGTTATGTTGGTTGCTTTTGGATCATACTTTCATGGAATAGTGCCAAATAAAGAAGGTGTATCATGGGAGAGTCATCTCTTTGGTGGCTTGGTAGGTATATTTACTGCCTTCCTCTTCAAAAATGTTAAGGAAGATGATGAATTAGATAAGCCCGACCCATGGGCTGATGAAGTAGGTAATGAGCAATTTTTTCTTCCCCGCGATACATTTGAGAAAACTAAACAAGAGAGGTATTTGGAATCATTGTATACAGAAGACGAATGATATTTTAGTGATCTCAGTCATTCGTCCACTTATTCCTTTCGCTTAAATTCTAAGTTGTAATCGATAGCTGAAATAATTGCTGATCCATACATTGTCACTACTTGATAATCAAATTTTAATAACGTGTCACTTATTAACTCTGCATTTCCTGAGATATAAGTTTGGGATAAACTATCAGAAAGGTTTTTAGCTGGAGCCTTTGTGAATGTAAGTATATCCATACCTTCCGTGGCATCAAAAATGTATTTTAGTCCATTGACTGTGACTTCACATTCTCTTGATAAATTGCCTTGATCAGAAATTTTTGCCTCTGTTTCAGATTCTACTGAATTTCCATTTACAATAACTTGCGTTTTACCCTCCCATTCACCGAGAAAGCCTTCATCATCAGACTTAGTGCAACTGATTATGAATAAAGAAATAAGTATTGGTAATAATCGGATACGCATTTTGTAAAGTTTAGTTTGTGATTGATTCCAACTAAAACGAATGCTAACGATTAATAAAATTGTAAGGGGTAGTTAATAAAATGTAAAAACCACTCATATGAATCTATTCTACTTGATCCAATATATAAAGAAAGGATAGATATCTTTTAAATTATATCAATGATACCAATTCACTAGCTTGCTTAATGGCTCCTTTAGCATCTAATTGTGCAGCTACATCTGCACCACCAATCAAATGAACATTTTCTCCCGCATCTAATAATCCTTGGTAAAGATCTCTTAATGGTTCTTGCCCGGCACATATGACCACGTGATCAACTGGTAATATTTGTACTTCATCGTTGATAGATATATGAAAACCATTATCATCTACTTTTAGGTAAGTAACATTCGCTAAATGCTTTACACCTTTCATAATCAAACTGGCTCTATGTATCCATCCTGTTGTCCTTCCTAAACCTTTTCCATGTTTTCCACCAGACCTTTTAAGAAGGTAAACTTCTCTTGGCGATGGGGATGGTAGAGGAGAATTCGCTAAAGAACCTCCTTTGCTATGGTTCATATCAACACCCCACTCTTTCATGTAGGACTCAATATCCAAACTTGGTGCAGTATGTTCATGATTATGCGTTAGAAATTCAGCAGTATCATATCCAATTCCTCCTGCTCCTACAATGGCTACACGCTTTCCTATTTTTACTTTATTGGATAGTACATCCACATAATTGACCACTTTAGAATGATCTGCGCCTTCAAAATCAACTTCTCTTGGACTGACTCCAGTCGCTAATATTATCTCATCAAAATTTCCGTTTTTCAGGTCTTCAACACTAACTCTATTATTAAGCTTTAAGTCTACGCCATGCTTAGTGATCATTGTGTTATAATATCTGATCGTGTGTCCATATTCCTCTTTCCCGGGTACCACCTTTGCGAGATTGAATTGACCTCCAATCTTATCACTTCCTTCAAAAAGTGTTACAGAATGTCCACGTTCTGCAGCAATGGTAGCAGCAGCAAGCCCTGCAGGTCCCGCACCTACAACTGCGATCTTCTTCTTTGTTTGGGCTGGTGGATAATTAAGCAGTGTTTCATGGCATGCCCTTGGATTAACTATGCAAGAGCTCAATTTCATATTAAATGTATGATCAAGACAAGCTTGATTACATGCAATACACGTATTGATCTCATCAGATCGGTTTTCCATGGCTTTCAGGACTAGATCAGGATCCGCTAAAAATGGCCTTGCCATAGAAACCATATCAGCACATCCGTCTGCCAATACTTGCTCCGCGATTTCTGGCATATTTATTCTATTGGTAGCAATTAGCGGGATGTTGACTTCTCCCATGAGCCTTTTTGTAACCCATGCAAAACCGCCTTTTGGAACCACGGTGCCAATTGTTGGTATTCTTGCTTCGTGCCAACCTATTCCTGTATTTATAATGGTTGCCCCAGCCTTTTCGATCTCTTTGGCTAGCAGCACTACTTCTTCCCAAGTACTGCCATCTTCTACAAGATCAAGCATAGATAATCGGTAAATTATGATAAAATTCTCTCCAACAACTGCTCTAATTGATTTTACAATTTCAATAGGGAGTTTCATTCTATTTTTATAGCTACCACCCCATTCGTCTTCCCTGTGATTTGTTTTTTTGACTAGAAACTCATTGATAAAATACCCTTCCGATCCCATCACCTCTACACCATCATAACCAGCAGATTGGGCAAGAACTGCACAGTTCTTATAGTCATCAATTGTTTTCCATACTTCTTCAGTTTCTAATGCTCTAGGTTTGAATGGTGTTATTGGAGACTGAATCGCAGACGGGGCTACTCCTTGTGGATGATAAGCATATCTACCAGAATGTAGGATCTGCATGCAAATCTTACCTCCTTCAGCATGTACTGCTTTGGTAATTATTTTATGATCTTCTGCTTCTTCCGCATTAGTCAGCTTTGCTGCGCCCATACCTACAGAGCCTTCTAAATTAGGTGCGATTCCACCTGTAACGATGAGTCCTACTTGCCCTTTTGCTCGCTCGGCATAGTATACTGCTGCTCGATCAAACCCACCAGGGATTTCCTCTAGGTTGGTGTGCATAGACCCCATTAGAACTCTATTTTTTAATGTAGTGAATCCCAAATCAAGGGGCGAAAGCATCTTATCGTACATATTCAATCTTCTTTTTTAATTTAACTCTGAGTAAAGTTATTAAAAACTACAATTTAGCGCTCTTCTTTCACCAGATATCTTTTGAGAAATACCGTTGGTCAAATCAAGAAGTAGAATTCAATTTCAATGTCTGATATTTGATCTGTAATCAATAAACAACTAATAATGAAAATTATTAATTATTCTACTTTTAATCTTATCTATTTTCTCATGTGCTGACGAACTAGCATATCCTTCTACTTATGAATATGCATCTACCTCGATCGATTCTTACTATTCATACCAAGTAACTAATGGTGAATTTGTCGAAGTTGAAAATTCTAATGTACCTGAACCCCAATTGACATTTTTTGAAAACTTAGCCTCAATATCTAAATTAGAAATACTTGATGATAAAAAAGTTCTTGTTACCGATGGGTTCGACACTGAAGAATTGAATTATACTGGAAATGTATCTAGAGTATTCATGAATAAAGATGGCCAAAGCATAGAATTAGAAGGAGTCGCAGATGGATCACAATCGAAGTAAAATCTATAGCAGTGGGAGATTTTGATGGGGTATCACAGAATGTATACATAAGTTCTATATGTGGAGACATTACAAACAGCTTTGATATAAATCCAAACCAATGGATAAGTGTAGCTGACATTAATACAGAAGGAAAAGTACAGTATGTTGTCATCCGACGCGATGTCCTAAAGAAAGTATAATTGGTATTATTTCTGAAACTCAAATGCCCCTACATCTGGCATTCCGTCTCTAGAATCGTCATTGATATCTTGACTAATTCCCATAATTTGGACTCCTTTATCGATTGCAACAGACAAGGTATCAAGCCTATACTCATTGTTATCAATATCAAAAAACAAAGTGTCATTGACTGATATTCTGAAACAATCTGCACAATTGTCAAAGAAGTTCGGATACTGTTCTGGCATCAATATTTCATCAATCGTAACAGCACAATTCACAAAATCGAATTTGAAAAGATCAGGCTCCTCACCTCCTGTCCAATCTATGGGAAGGATTTCATCTTTATCATTTCCAGCAAATATGCAATTGGTAAATTTAGTATCAAGTCCATTAACATAGACGATTCCTTGGCAAAGTGGTGGATCTGTGCATCTGAAATTATCAAATCGAACAGCAGAACTTTGATTACCATAACTGGCAAATGTGCAATGCTCAAAGTTGTAATCACCTCCATAAGTTAATATAGCACAACTCTGTCCGTTGCTATGAATGAGTGTATTCTTAGCATCTATTTCTGCTCTGATTCCTATGATTCCAGCAGAAGAAGTATTGTATATTTCACAAGATTCTAGGGATAGTTGTGCCGCACTATCTACTCTCACTCCAACTACAGAGTTTTTAATCTGAACATGTTCCATATAATTACCTACACTTCCAGATATGAATCGCATGCCTACCCATTGTCCAGCCACATCATCAAACGAACTTTCTAATCTATCCCCTTGAAATGTTATAGGATTCATTGCTGTACCTTGAGCAGTAATCTTACCATCCGCTAAAACGATAATAAAACCATCATTATATATCAAACTATCTTGCCTGACTACTCCACCATGAACATAGATATTTGTACCTTCTGGAATAACCAATTCACAGCTATCAATAAATAGCACACCATATATAACATAGGGTTTTGGATCATCCCATGTCTCCATTCCTAGATCACATGAAAGAAGACTGATCACACCCTTCTTTTTAGTACCTGGTACATAGTTCGCGTTTTGCCCCCAAGCTTCGAGAAGTACATCTGTCTCAGATCCACCAGACGATATAGTAAGAAATTCTTCTATTACGAATGGACTTATACTCACAGGCTGGTTAGGATCTACAGTCACGTCTGCAAAAACATAGATACTATCATTCCCTTTGATAAATACGTCGTTGATTTCATTTCCAGGAATCCCATCAACGTTCAATCTGAATTTTGAAACTCCAGCTGTTGTGACTTTAAGGTCAATCTGGATATCTTCACGCTCATTATTATATATTTTGAATGATCTAGTCGCAGATCCTACTTCTGTAAAAACAGTATCGAAAGTCAAAGTATCAGTAGAAACGCTGATCCCTGGATTAGTCCCTGTGAAAGTAGTATCCTTCTGACAAGCATGGAAAATTATTGCTGTCATTACAAAGCCTAAAATAATCAGATTTCTAAAGTGCATATAAGGAGATTAAAAATTCAGTTTTTAAAACGCACAAATGTAGGATAAGATTGCGAAAACATTGAGTCAAGCCCGACAACAATTCAGTATATTAATATTTAGAAGAAAAATATTTAGATCATCTCATCATAAGTCAACACCGTAGCATATCCTTTATCAGAAAAGTATGCTTTCGTTTCTGCCTCAGACTTAGTCGAAGTAGCCATTACAAAATCACCTCCCCAAGCACCTAGAGATTTTATAGAACCATGATAGTCTGAGAATAATTTGTCTTTAACTTTCTCAAATCCAGTATGCTTTGCAACTAGATCTTCATGCTTGTCCATCAAACCTGCGAATGTTTTAAGATCTTTAGCTTCGATCATCGCCTCCGAAATCTCAGTTGCAGTTTTCACAAAAGCTTTCTTATTTTTCACAGCTTTGAGATACTCTTTAATTCCAAGGCTACTATCTTGCTTTTGATTCAGATGAACAAAATATAGATCCTTTCTAAAACTCGGTTTGAAATCAACAGGTGTATAACTTACCTCATCATCATTAGCATAATATAAAATCGGAGAGCCTGCACCAGAGCAGGCTACATCATAACCTGAACCATTTTCTACCTTAAAATAAAGGATCAATGGATTCACATCTGCCCATTCACTGATTAATTGAAATAATGTAGAACTAGAACCTAGGCCCCAATCTCTTGGAAATTCTAGATGAGTTTCAACTTTAAATCCATTCCATTTTGAAAGGAATTCAGAATTCTGACGAACTGAATTTTTTAGTATTTTTTGGATTTTATCACTTACATCTTGATCTGTAGTGTCTATTGCAGAAAAATCATACAAAGAAATATGACTCTTGAACCAAGATTTACCTTCTTTATCAAAACACTCCCATACGAGATCTGAACCACGCGAAGTTTTCACTGTCATTTTTTGTCCCATCTTAGTGGGTACAGCAAACGCTGATGCTCCGTCTAGTACGGCATACTCTCCAGATAAGAGCAGCTTTCCGTTGGCGTAAAATTGCTTCTTGATATGCTTGGGTTTTACGTATTGCTAAATATAAGGTAGATCAAAAATAGAAAAGATTCTTTGAACATATGCTATATATATCTATATATTATTTGTTTATATATCTTAAGTGGGGGTTTTTCCTTAAAAAATCAAGTTTTTACAGGAAACAATTAATTTTAACTTAATACAAAGATGTGTCCACATTTATAAAATTACAAATCACACAACAATTTGACACCCCAAAAACAATTCTAACACTATCTTTGGCCCATGGAAAAGAAAAAAGTTATCATTGGAAGTAGAGGTAGTGATTTGGCATTGTGGCAAGCTCACTTTATGCAAGATCAACTAAAGTCCATTGGTCACGATAGCGAAGTAAATATCATAAAGACTAAAGGAGATAAAATCCAACATCTTAGTTTTGATAAAATAGAAGGAAAAGGCTTTTTTACTAAAGAAATAGAAGACCAATTATTAGATGGAAGTATTGATGTGGCAGTGCACTCTATGAAGGATCTCCCTACGACAAGTCCTGACGGACTAAGGATAGCAGCTACTTCATATAGAGAAAATCCATCGGACACTATCCTTATTCTCAATGATAGCTTTGACACTACACAACCCCTTAGACTCAAAAAAGGAACTGTAGTGGGAACTTCATCAGCTAGGAGAAAAGCACTCCTCAAAGATCTCAATCCTAATATAAGTACTGAAGATATAAGGGGTAATGTTCCAACTAGAATACAAAAACTCAGGGAAGGTCAATTTGGTGCAATTGTGCTCGCAACAGCTGGACTAAATAGGTTGGAAATTGACCTTTCAGAATTTAATGTAGTGCAAATGCATCCTAGAGAGTTCGTACCCGCTCCTGCCCAAGGAGTACTTGCATATCAAATAAGAAGTGAAGATATTGAAATGCGTAAAATTATTACTCAGATTGGTGATATTGATGTAGCAAGAAGTACAAATGTAGAACGTAAAGTTCTAAAAATGATGGACGGAGGGTGTCACCTTCCTTTAGGTGTATATTGCGAGCAAGATCAACTGGGAAACTATCATGCATGGGGCGCAATGGCAAATGATGTAGATGGTAAAGTAATAAGATGCAAGATTTCCCAATCGACTTTCGTAGGAATGGCAGAAGAAATCTACAAACAACTCAAAGAACAATAACAATCAAATAATCTCATCTCTCGATTTCAATAAAATTTTAATAAATGAAATATCTCGTATTTGATGCCACAGGAATAGGCAAACCTAAAGATTATAAAGCTCCATTTACAGAGACTTTCAATTGGCCGCGTCTGATTCATCTTTCCTGGATCATGTTGAATGATGAATTCAAACCGATAAAAGATTTCGATTGCATTATCAAACCAGATGGATTTGCTATAGATCATCACGTACTTAAGTTTTCTAGATTAGAAGAGGAAGAGATAAATAAAAAGGGAGAAAACGTAGAAGACGTTTTTAAAGAATTTGCCAAGTCAGTGGAAGAAGCTGATTATTTGATAGCCCACAACATGAATATCCAAGAAAATATAATAGCTGCAGAATACATGAGAAAAGGAATGCATCCGCCGCATTTCACAACGGAGAGACTTTGTTTGATGCAAGAAGCAACATTTTATTGTAAGCTTCAAAGTAGAGGTGGAGGTTATAAATGGCCTTCTCTTCAAGAAGTTTACATGACCCTATTTCATCAAAAATTTGCTCCAGCAGGAAATGCTCGAGCGGATGTAATTGCAGCGGCAAGAAGCTTTATTATGTTGATGAAGAAAGGAGAATTAGAGGATTTCTTTGATGAGGAGTGATGAGGTAATATAACCCTTTCTCCTGTCTTTCCCTTTTAAGGGAAAGATGTTACTCAAGTGGTTATGGAATTTAGAAAATCTCGATGATGTTAGCTAATTGGGGTGAGTTCAACCCTTTCTCCTGTCTATTGTCTTCGACATAAGGAATGAAACAATAATTCAATTTACTTCGCTTCCCACTTACCTAGCATTCTATTCGTCTGAGCATTGAGTTTCTTTTGAAAAAAAGATGTCCCTCCAAGCAGCCAGCCTTTAAATCCCATGGCTTGGCTTGCCCATTTTCGTGTATTGAATCGGTCTGTGTGTTTTATGATTTTTCCATCTTTGATTACAAATGATGCATCAATTCTGTTGTGCACTTGCCTTCCCGTTTGACTAAACTTGTATTTGGCTTCCCAATGCGCAGCACCACTATTTTTATCTTCCTTGACGTCAGAATAGACTACGTCAAACTTCTTTCCTCTTTGGCTTTCAATTAGCATCCGCCACATATTCTTGGCTCTTTCCCCATTCAAGGTGCCAAATGCTGGATCTGTGAATTCTATGTTTTCTGAATAATAAGAGACCATTTTTTCGGCATCGTGATCTGCAAAGGCTTGGTAAAAAGACTGAATTATTTGACTCATAATTTAATATCAACTTTAGTAAAGAAAGGAAGGTACAAAGAAAATTAGGGCAAATCCAATGTACCATTAAATATAACTCTTGATTTGATCGATTCAGATATATTAGTTAGCAACTTCTCAAATTAAAGATATAACCTTGATCCATTTTTTCCTTCTATCTTTAATGTCCACTGATAAAAATTACATCTATGAAATTGATTTCAAAATATTGCCTTATACTTTTAGTTTCTACTATTTCGACGTCAGCTTTTGGGCAAGCTCCATTTATCACGACGTGGAAGACAGATAATGATGGGACTTCATGTAACTCTTGTATTACAATACCCACATATCCAGATGAGACTTATGATTATGAGGTAGATTGGGACCTGTCTCTTATACACATCTGACGCTGCCGACGAAGAGGATAGTGTAGA
>CAJXUU010000222.1 GCA_913061325.1 uncultured Saprospirales bacterium
TTAGGAATGATACATTAATAAAGTACGTTTTTATGTGCTGATATTTATTCATTCTTCAAGACAAAAAACGTAGGCTATGCATCGCATAGACGAGGCTTTTTAACGCAGAAGAAGGGGAAAAGATCAAGCAGAAGAATGTAACTTTATTATTGATTCATTCCTTAGTCTAAATAATAGATTAACGAGCTCATTAAACTGAATGTTCCCATCAGATCTTCCTTTTAATATTTTAAGCAATATTTTTTCATATTTGCCTATATTCAAAAATACAAAATATAATTCAATCGTGTAAACAATATGAGACAACTTAATCTACTTTTAGTTGACTAAGGATTTATCAACCATAATTCAATAGAGCCACCCTTATTTAGTGGAAACTGCGCCTTAATGTGTTCCGAATTTAAATAAATAAGATGCTCTACTTCCATTTTTAGTACACCAGCACCTTTACCATGAATTATTTCAATTTTTGGGAATCCTTGTTCAATAGCTTTTTCTAAAAAGTCTTTAGCCGCAGTTACTTGAAAATCAATTATTCTTTCAGGTCGAGCGTTTAACAATGATGGATTTAAAATTTCGATATGTAAATCAATTACTGAGTTTAATGGCTTAAGTGTTTGTTTTGTTAAAGTAGGCCTGGGTATAAATTGGTCTTCAGAATCCGAATGATTATCTGGTGCATGTTCCAAATTCCCTGGAGTAGTAAGGATGACTTTATCTCCGATTTTTACTTTTATCTTTTGTTCAGGTGAGATACCAGCGAATTTGCCTACTCGACCCGACTTTTTAAGCCTTATTAAATCACCAATCCAAAGTTCGCTAATAATCATACAGGAAATCATCTATTTGTAGGCTGCAAAATTAGAGTAATTTAACATGTTGTCAAAGAAAAAGAATGTTGTTTTTAATTCTCTTTGAAAAAGAAATCGAAGTTGATATAGGTTTAAAATTTGTATTTAATTTGTGCCTTCACTTCTGATCTCACATTACCATCAATAAACTGACCAGATGATCCTATGTCATCACGATTATCATAATAAGTTCTAGAATACCTGGCTTCAAAAGTAATCTTCCGACCGATTCTTTGACGCCAATTCATATAAAATCTCGACCCTTTATCAGCGTAAAATGGGATACTGAATTCATAGAGAATATCATTCTCGTAGGTGTAGATTCTTGTATCGAATCCATCGGTATCAAAAAGGGCATAACGTGCTGTAAATGAAAACGAACGGCCTATTGGTTTATAGATTATATCTTGATAAAGCAGGTATCCATTTGTTTTGTCTCCAGCATTGTCAAATATGGTAATCTCGACTCTGTTTCTTAATTTCAAGGACTTAGTAAGTGTATTTGTCATATGCAGTCTAGCTCTATGTTGTCCACGTTGACTAAGTCCATCTATTTTATCTTGAGATCCGCCGGTCCCATTGCGTTGTTTTTCCTCATATCTATATTGAAAATAGGCATTAAATCTTCGTTTTTTATTATACTCAAGTTTAAACAAATATTCCCTGCCACTTGAAGGTGCATCTACTTGAAACCTTAACCATGGATGGGTCCACATATCAAAGTACATGCTGGCTGTGAAGTGTTTGCTTATTCTAGATAAAATACCAAAATAAGTTCCTCTTTCATTTATAGGAAGAGTGACTTCAGAAAATGCATTAGCATTTAGAACTTGGTAATCTTTTGCATAATTTCGGTAAGCTAGAGCCAAGTCAGTATTTCTGCCAATACTAATAAGTGCCCCTCCTAAGAATGCAGTGCCACCATTATCACTTCTTGCTGCTTCTCCAAATAGATTGAAATTCTTATATCTATATCCAAAATCCAAACTCATGTTGGTCAATTGATCTCCATTGAATCTATATTTTTTATACAGTTGATCATCATTTTCTAACGGTATGGAGAATGTTTGATGTAGGGTGTTGAATGCGACTGAGAAGTTTCTTCTTCTATACTTTAAGACACCACCCATAGACGTTTGACTGGCGGTATTTTCTTTTTCTATTTCTCTTTCAGTTCTGTGAAACCCATCAACAATTATCGATGAGAATCTTTGAAATCCAGCATCAATTGTTGAATCTAAATCAACTGATGCATCGATGTTTTTCTTTGAAGCAAATGCAGTTAATTCAATATTATCACTTATTTTAGACGATGCGGCGATTCCTCTATAAAAATTACCCTCATTGACTGAACTATAAGGTCTTATGGCTCTACCACCTCGCTTTATGTTTGTCACAAAAGAAGATTTTCCACCACCAAAACTATTGTGAACAATCAGTCCTTGCCCCATGCTCATGGTGTAGTCACCGATATTGAGTGTATGGAATATTGGAAGAACATCTCTAAGATGAATAAAGCCTGTATAATAGTCAAATCCGTTTTTATTACTTCCTGTAAAAAACTGTTCACCGGGATCCTTTTCCATAGTGAATCCAGCTCTTACATTTCTGCCACTATTGAAATTATATCTGGCAAATAAATGATTCCGATCACCTAGATAACTTTCGTCTTCGAAGCCCTTTCGTTCTTGTAATACATACTTCCATTTCAGAAACATATTTGATCTAGATTCCTTTAAGATCGATTTTAAAGAGTGGTTTTTCTGTTCACCACCTTCAGTTACGAGAGGAACCAAAGCATTCAAAACTCCAAAATCTAAAGATGGTATAGTTTGCAGTTCATATTTACTGAGGAATGGGCCATAATTATCTCTATAGTCAAGGATTTCAGCAATTTGAATATCTGATAGCAGCTGCAATCCTTGAAGATCTTCTTCTGTCGCTTTATTTATATTTATTGGATTCTTAAGATAAATTTGTAAGTCTTCATACAATGAGAAAAAATCATAACTTCCTTCATCATCATTTTCCAATAAGTCTTCCAACAAATTGGCAGATAGAACAGCGATTGAGTCCTGACTAGCTAGCTGTAAAGTAGCAAGTAAGAAGCAGCAAACAATAAAGAAATTAGTTAATCTCATATTTACAAATAGCGTAGATCTGTAAATATACATAGTGTTATCAAACAATGGAATGAAACATTAATAAAGTACGTTTTTATGTTCAGATATTTTTTCATTCTCCAAGGCAAAAAAACGCAGGCTATGCATCGCATAGGCGAGGCTTTTTAACGGAGAGGAAGGGCAAAAGAGCATGCAGAAGAATGTAACTTTATTATTGATTCATTCCAAAGAAGTAGAATAATAAGTCCACTCCGAAAAGTATCAATTTCTTCAAAATGAATTATTTTGGATGAGATTTGTATTTTTTGAAATTCAGTGATGCCTGAGCATCAGTTAATTGAAATAAATGAAAATATCGCCAAAAGAAACATTTTTAGTGTTGAGGAGTTTTCGGAGTGGACTCAATAATGAAAAAAGGCGATCTTCCTGCCACAGGAAGATCGCCTAACAATCTACTTACTAAATACTCTTTGTATTATTTACAATTGTATTAATACAATTATTTCGTTAATCTCTTTGAGAATGATCCTGTTTTGTTTGACACAATCACATAATAAACACCAGAAGGTAATTCGGAAATATCAAATCTCTTATTTATTGATAATGAGTCTTTTATGGTTTCTTGGTGAAGGATTTTATCATTTTCTTGAATGTATATTTTTGTATCAACTCCAGCCGCTAGATAGTTTATATCTATTTTATTTTCATTGATATTGAATACAGGTTTGAATGTCGTATTCGCATTGAAATCAATGATCAAACCATTGGCAGTGATTGTGATATTGTTTTCTACACTTTTTATCTCATTTGAGATCGTTACAGTATAGGCACCAGCTTCAAGATTTTCTAAACTATATCTTTTACTCGTTTCTAGTTCTTGATGATTTGTGTAAATAGTTTCTCCGTTTTTATTTTGAATTGAGATATCTACAGACGTTGACTTCCATACCTTTTTATCGATAACAAATGATTTTGTTCCATTTGAAGTGATTGAAGGTTCTGTTGATGTTGCGAAAACTGAAATTGCAGAAAAAACAACTGCGATAATTGTGTTAATAATTTGATTTCTCATTGTAATAATTTTAAGTTTTGTAATTCTTTTAATCTTTTCTGATGCAAATATATAACGGTTGTTGTCAGAATAATAAGTCTAGATTGATAATAAATGATACTATATTATCATTATGGTTTAAATAATTGGTAAATTGTGTTAAAATAATGCGATTATAATTTTACAACAGTATAAAATATTGAATTATATCTTGTTTTACAATGGTGAAAAAATTGCGAATAATGATGATAAATAGTCAAAAACAACAACATCCTACACTTGAGAAAGTAGCGCCTACCTTCGGTCAATCATTTACGATGTTAAAATTTGATAAGTCATTTGAAAATAAAGAACCGTTTTGGCATTTTCATCCTGAATTAGAATTGGTATACATAACAGATGGCAGCGGTAAGCGACATGTTGGGAATCACTTATCTTATTATAATAACGGTGATTTAATTTTAATTGGTCCGAATTTGCCCCATTTTGGGTTTACTGATCGACTTAGCGGCACTAGATCAGAAATTGTGCTTCAGTGGAAAGATGATTTTCTTGGAACGAAAATATTGAACTTGCCGGAGACAGAACATATTAGTAATCTCTTCAAAAGATCTCAACAAGGAATAGTATTTAGTGGAAACATAAAGGAAGAAATAGGAGGCAGATTAGAAGATTTAGTGCATATGGAGCCATTCGAAAGGTTGCTGGGTTTTATCAAAATACTGCACAAACTTTCTTTGTCTGATGAGTATAGACTATTGAATGCATCCACGGTAGGTTTAGTCGTTAATTTACAGGATAGTAAAAGAATAGATACAATATATAAGTATGTTCGAAAACACTTCATGGATGATGATCTACCTTTAAAGACGGTTGCAGATTTAGTGAATATGACAGTTCCTTCGTTTTGTAGATACTTTAAAAAACATACTCTCAAAACATTTACTCAATTCGTTAATGAATTTCGAATTGTTCATGCTACTAAATTATTATCAGAGACCGATGCACCTATTTCTGATATTTGTTTTGATAGCGGATTTAATAATTTTTCTCACTTCAATAGAAACTTTAAAAAGAGAACAGGGAAGAGTCCAAGAGCGTATAGGAATGATCTGGGTGGTGTGTCGTTGGGCATTTGATAGGTTTAGAAAGATGTTTTTAAGCTTTCCTGTAAATAATATTCTAATTCTTAGTTATCAATTAGAATGGTCTCGTGTGTTTATACTAGCATCTATTTTAATTTCTTCTTCTTCAATTTCTAAGTTATCAATATTGTCTAAATCAGGCTGGCCTGCATCTAGCCAAGCAGAAAACCAAACACTACCGATCGATAGAATCGCATCTTGCATTCTGGTTTCTACCATTCCATCCATTCGGTCATGGTATGCTCTTGAGAATTCAGGGCATTGTGTCCTGATCGTTCTATCTAATCTTTCATCATAGCACATTTGCTGATCCTCAGGATAGGTTTGGGTGAGATCTTTTTCGATATCTAAAACATCGTCCAAAAGCTTGTGACTATCTTCTACAATGTGCCAAAAATACTTGAGAGGTTTCTTGATGTATAAAGCTTTACCAACGAGAAAACTGTATTCCTTGTCTGCATATAATTCTGGGAGTCTTGATTCCCAAAAGGCATGAATTCCTATTTGGTCAGTTAACTGTCCGTTATAATTCTTAGTAGTATGAAGTGGGACATGTGCATCACCTATATAATGGCCATATTCTGCGGAGAGCCTAAGAATCTTTTCATAATCACCGTCTGAGAACGCTTTTACCAGCCAATAATACATAGTATTTAAATGATATGGCAGAATGCCTTCTTGTGAAAAATGATCAGATATAACCAAATCACTTCCTCCACTAAAGCCTGGAAATAAATTATCGATAGCAGACCCTCTTACTGTCCATTCATCTTCATAATACTGAATCATTACATTCTCTCTGAAGAATTGACGGAAAGAATCTGTTACAGCATAATATGCTTGGTTTTGATTAGTAATAGTAATTGTGTCTCTAGAGTATTTTAGATTTACAATGGAAGTATCTGTTTCATTTACTAGTTTAAACTCAGCATATTTCATCACAGCATCGTCAAATATCCATGGCACATCTTTGAAAGGATTTTCTCCCCATGCGTCTATATCGATATAGTGTCTTACCGCTTCATGTTTAGTTGCATATCTTCTTTTATCAGGATCTACAGCATGTTCAGTTATGTATTCTATGTTTTTTTTATAAAACTGAATCATTTCTGGTGGCAGGGTAAAAACTGCCATCCTATTTATTTTTCGATGTCCAAAAAATCCCCATTCTGGAGAAGAAACAAAAGCAGTAGAAGATAAATACATCACGAATACCATCGAAACAATTGACATTGCTCCCAGTATCTGTTTCATTTTAGTATTCATGTTTTTCCGTTTTTTATCTATCTATTAGAGCGCTAGTATTTCAGCCATTTCAACAAGATCTTTATTCAGTTCTTTAGTTTTTGAAATTGCATCATCGAAAGAAGTGAATGATATTTTATCATTTATAACTCCTAGTGCTACGCCTGACTTACCATCTAATAATGCATTTACTGCGGCAAACCCTAATCGCGATGACAGTACTCTGTCTTGGCATGATGGAGAGCCACCTCTTTGTAAATGACCAATAATTGTAACTTTTGTGTCAAACTGAGGATTAAGGATCTTAATTTTATCAGCTATTTCCATGGCATTGCCATTTTTGTTTCCCTCTGCTACTATTACAAGGTTGAATAATTTTTTACGTTTGGCAGACTTATTTAACATGTCAGAAAGTTTCTCAAGTGAATCATCCATCTCTGGAAGGAAAATTGAACTTGCTCCACTTCCTATGCCTGTATGTAGTGCTATATATCCTGAATGACGACCCATTACTTCAATGAAGAATAGTCTGTTATGGCTGTCTGCAGTGTCTCTAATTCTATCTACAGCTTCTATCGCAGTATTGATTGCAGTATCAAAACCTATCGTATAATCAGTGCCATAAATGTCATTGTCTATAGTCCCAGGAAGACCAACGAACGGTATATCGTATTCTTCCATAAAAATCTTAGCACCCGTAAAAGTACCATTTCCTCCTATGGCTACACATGCATCTATATCATGAGCTGTGAGTGCATCATATGCTTGTTTTCGACCCTCTGGAGTTCGGAATTCATCACTCCTTGCTGTCTTTAAGATCGTTCCACCTCTATGCATGATATTACCCACATCTCTTCTCTCAAGACGTTTGATGTTACCATTTATCATGCCGTCATATCCACGGTAGATTCCATACACATGAAGGTCATTGTAGCCTGCAGTTCTGACTACAGATCTTATTGCAGCATTCATTCCAGGTGCATCACCTCCTGATGTAAATACAGCTATTCTTTTAATGTTAGTTGACATCTCTTTCGTTTTTTTTTTGCAATCATTTATCAACCAGACTTGCTGGTTATGAATTTGTTATCAAATGATGGCTATCCATTTATTTTGAAAACATCCGACGCATCCGTGCGGACTTCTATGATTGTATTTGACTGTGGTATTTGATCAACCCATCTATAGGTTTTTGTATGATCTCTGCCACTTGTAAATTGTTGTTCTCTAAAATCTCTTTTAAAATATCTTGACAAAAATAGGCTATCGAACCAACAAAGTATAATTCATATGCCGAATAATCAAAATATGATTTAATTCTTATGTCTACAAATGATTGAAATAATGGTATAAGAATGGATTTTCGCCACTCCTTATCACTTGTTTCATTTATAAATGAAGCATGCTTTGACAAAAAAGCCGTCGGATTTGGTTCTTGATATAAAGCATGTACAACCCTACTTTTATCAATTTTGTATTTGTCCTCAAATTCCAGTTTGACATTGGTGGGCATTTTACGATAGAAATAAGATTGTAGAATTGCTTTCCCTATTTCTGTTCCAGCACCCTCGTTGCTAAGTGAATATCCGAGTGCAGGTATATTATCTGTCACTTCTTGACCATCATAGGTACATGAATTACATCCTGTCCCTAGGATGGATACTATTCCTTTTTTGTCTCCGGCAAGAGCCTTGCATGCTCCAAGTAAATCACTAGCTATGTTAAGTTCGATGGAATTCATGAAATACATTGATAGCCAATCTTGAATTCTTTTTTTAGTTGCACTATCTATGACTCCAGCACCATAATAATAAATGTGTGTGATATGAGAAGACATCTCAGCTATGGCGCTATTGTGATCCGATAGAGAAAGGAATACTAAATCTGAAGATGGGTTAATTCCTGGACTGGAATAACAAGTATGTTTCATACCATCTAAAATTGCCCAATCTGTTTTTGTGGATCCACTGTCTACTACCAGTATCATAATATACTGATTTTAATGAAGTGCAGCTTTTATTTCAAGGCTGTCCAAGATTTTGCCCTCGTTTTCTACCCACCATGCTAGTCTTTTGTAAACATCATTTTTTGGAAAATAAGTAAGTGCCATTTTCACAAAGATGTGTCCATGTTTAGCCTCACTAGCCCAAAGTATCTTGTAAAATCTGTGCATCTCTTCATCATCTTGGGCTTCTGATACCATGCGGAATCTCTCAGCTCCTCTTGTTTCTACTACAGATGCTACTAGAAGCCTATCCATAAATCTTTCCTCTCTTCCACTATGGCAGAGTTTGATGAGTTGCTTCACATATAAGTCTTCTCCAATAGAGTGGGAGAGTCCTATACCTCTCTTAGCCATTAAGTCATATACTTGCTGGAAATGTTCAAGCTCTTCAATTCCAGTTGCGATCAATTCTGGTAAGATTTCAGTTCTGTCTGGATATTTAGCTACGAAACTCATAGCCATAGCCGAAGCTTTTCTTTCACAGTCTGCATGATCTTGCAGAAAACTTGGAAAATCAGCCATCACAGCGTCAATCCATTCTTGCTTGCTTGGTACGGCAAGATCAAGGTTTAATTTCATTTTGTTATTGTTAAGTTTCTATGAGGACATCATGTAAACCAAAACTATCAAAACAAGTGTCACTATACCAGTAATAATAAAAAATTTCTTCTGTGCAGCTTTGTTTTTTCTTGAAGTCGCGGCTTTCTTTTTATTCCTTGCCATATGTAGATTGTTTTTATGTTTTATTGATGGTCTAATATAGTATTCTATATGAATTCATGCAAATGAATTGCCTCAATTTTGATTATAAATATTCTACTAAATGAATATGATAGGAATGATGCATTAATAAAGTACGTTTTTATGCGCTGATATTTATTCATTCTCCAAGGCAAAAAACGTAGGCAATGCAGCGCATAGGCGAAGTTTTTTAACGCAGAAGAAGGGAAAAAGATCAAGCAGAAGAATGTAACTTTATTATT
>CAJXUU010000223.1 GCA_913061325.1 uncultured Saprospirales bacterium
TATAAGAGACAGTCTCTGATAAGAATACTTTTTCTTTTGAAATATATTTGATTTGAACTTCTTAGGTCATTCAATACTGAAGTTACAGTTTGTCTTGAAGTACCTGTGAAGTTTGCTATATCTTGCTGAGTAAGGCTGTGCTTTAGAAGCATTTCGTAACCTACTTTTCTCCCAAATTTGTTTGCATTATCTCTGATGAAATCTACAATTCTAGTTCTTGCATCATTGAAAACTAGAGACTCCAATCTATTTTCGATTTTAATAATTTTGTTACCTAGGTTCTCTACAACTTTCAAATTGAAAGCAAAATTAGATTTCATCAACGCTCTGAACCCATCTACATCTATTTGAAGAAATCTAACGTCAGAGTCTATTGCTTTAGTGAAAGAATTTCTTACCTCACTAGAACCTAATCCAGACTGACCGAATAATGCAGTTGGGTGTAATATTGTTTTGATCACTTCTCTTCCGTCAGAAGATGTATTTCCTACCTTGATAGTTCCATTGATAAGAACATAAAGGAAGTCACTATCATCTCCACTTTTGAAAATATATTTGTGCTTAGCTATTGCTCTTATTTCCGTTGCTCTTGCAAGATCTTGAAGCTCTTCTTCATTAAGATCTGAAAATAATTGAAATTGTCTTAACATCGATACTTTATCTATAATTTCAAAAAATGCGTTAGGAGTAGTTGTCATTATTTGTATGTTTTTAATTTGCGATACATAAACAAGACACACAAATGGGCGACATACCCCTACTCCAAGTATAATATATTTTACATTTTTTAATTCTCAAATGTCAGGAACTGGCAAAAAAACCTTTTACAGAAGTGATAATCCGCATTTAATACATTTGCCTTTTTCTCTTTGATTCAATAAAAAAAGAGAAAAACAGAAATATTTTTCAATGCTTTTAGAATCCTAGAACGGATTTTAGTTATCAAAAACAAAGAAATAGTTATTTACAATTATATGTTTAACCTTGAATTTCATCTTTCACCCAAGCTTTTACAATCCTATCCAATGTGGCCATAGGTATGCTTCCATTCTCTAAAACCTTATCGTGGAAAGCTCTGATATCAAATTTATCTCCGAGTTCTTCTTCGGCATACTTTCTTAACTTTCTGATTTTGAGCTCACCTAGTTTATAGGATACAGCCTGCCCTGGCCAACCAATGTATCTATTTATCTCTGTTCCAACTTCATGAAGAGACAACGCAGTATTATCTTTCATGAAATTAAAAGCTTTCTCTCTGGACCATCCCATATAATGCATACCTGGATCAACAACTAATCTACATGCACGCCACATTTCATATACCAATGCTCCAAATTCTTCATATTCTGTATGATACATCCCAGCTTCTTTACCTAGATATTCACAATACAGTGCCCAGCCTTCACCAAATGCAGATAAATATTGACTCTTTCTAAATTTGGGGAGATCTAATTCAGCAGCCAACATGATCTGGGTATGATGTCCTGGCACACCTTCATGAAGAGACAAAGAGGGCAATACATATAATGGCCGACTTTCTAGGCTCGTAGTATTTACCCAATACTGACCAGCTTTTTTATTTTTGTATGATCCACCAGAGTATCTTCCAGTTGTATAATTCGGCGCCAATGCAGCTGGTACCGGTTTTACAGTTAGAGGCATCATTGGCAATTTATTGAAGTAGTCAGGTAACTTACCTTCCATCTCTTTTGTTATCCAAGCTGCATAATGCAGGAGTTCCTTGCCTGTCTTAGGGTAGAATTGAGAATCAGTCCGCAGAAATTCACAGAAATCAGCAAAACTACCTTCGAATCCTAGTTCATCTATAATGACATCCATTTCTGTTCTGATTCTTTGAACTTCGCTCATACCGATATCAAACACTTCTTGTGGAGATATATCCTCAGTGGCATAATATCTGACCCGTTGTTCATAATATTCTTTACCTCCCTTGATTGAGCTTACTCCAATAGCTTGTGGTGCATTAGGTATATATTCAGTTTCGAGATAATGGACTAACTTTTTATAGGCTGGGATAACTTGCGTTAAGATTCCAGCAATTGCTTTTTTCTCAATACTAGTTCCTTCAACAGCTTTTGCGAAAAAGTTACCATTAGCGTCTGACTCTGACACTTCTTGTGCCATACCTAAACAAAGGTTGGCAATTAGCTTTGGTGAACTTACACCTCGACTCTGTCCTGCTTTTAAGTTTGCTATCCTCTCATCAAAATAAGCAGGTAGCGCTTTTAACTTATTCAAAAACTTTAAGCCATCTTCTGGAGAGTTGATCCTTGTTCCACTTATCCTATATATAATACCTGTCAAAAACCCACCTTCAGCTGATAGAGGCATTTCATGTTTCTTAAACTCAAGATTGAATATTTTATCTTCAATAATTAACTCCAGTAAATCAAGATTGATCAAGTCTTCTTCTTCAGTTGATGTCTGTTTGCTTGATTTTACATCAATTAGGATCTTATTGAGTTTTTCAATTTCAATTTTTGATTTAGACAGAGAGAAAGTAGGCCAAGGAGATTTCTCCTCATCTTCTTCAGTTTCATCCGAGTTAATATTCTCATATGAATCGATAATATCAGCAACAGATTGACCTTGGAGTCCAATCCCACTGCACAGCAAACAAAAAACAAATAATATTTTAAACATCTTCGTGATCATCATAAGCTCCTTTTTTATTGTTTCTCCATACATTATATCCACCGACAGCTGCTGCTATAAACATAGAACGCCACCAGACCCAATTTTCTAACGATCCGTCCATAACATACCGAAATATTGCTATAAGCCCCATAAACATAGCTATATAGGAGACAAAATTCGTGATCATTTTCATATTTATATTCATGCTGTTCGTATTTGAAACAATAATACAGAATTATATTTAAGAATGGACGCTGTAATAGAGATGGAATATGTTTCGAGGAATGAGTTCTTAGCTGCACACAATCAATAACGCAAGTTAATAAACTATTTTTCTTGATTATGGCTCCTCTGTTGGTCCACATATTTTTTATACGCGTATAATCCTAAAACAGTACCAAGCACCATTTCTACAAATGGATTGAAGCCTTCTAAAGAACGATGTCTTATAAATACTAAAATGGCAGAAAGAATAATCAAAATGGCGATAGTTCCTAATATGAATTGCGCAGCTTTCATTTGTTTTGACTTTTATCTACCAAAAAATACTTACCTATTACATATACAAATCCTACTACAAATCCTATGATTATATATCTATAGTATTCGAAACCTATAAAATTACGATATCTGAAAAAATGATATACCATTGCGATAAGCACTACAGGCAGAAGAATGGAGAATATTTGATTTAGATATTTCAATTGATTGTTATTTCTTCATTGTCTTTGCGATAGACATCCATACAGTAATGCATAAACTCCATAAGCAATGCAAAAATCATTGCACCTATAACATTACCAATACTTATAGAATCTTGAGTGAAATATTTAAATATTAACCCAAAGGAAAAAACACCTATAATCCAATAAAGGTGTTTTCTTTTTTTGTTTTTCATAAGCTCAATATAAGTCAATTAATATTTAATGTAATTATGGCTAAAAATAGAATTAATTTTAATAAAAGGGACTCTATTAACAATACCCGCCATGAGTAAGATGGAGAATATTTGATTAATTTATTTCAATTGGGGCTAGTTTCTTCGTTGTCCTTACGATAGATATCCACACAATACTGACCAAACTCTAAACCTATCGCAAATAGCAGTGATTTTATAATATCGCCTTTGTCAATTGTTCCGTCGGAAAAATACTCAAAAACTAACCATAAGCATGTCATGGCTATAATCCAAAGAATGTGATTTCTTTTTTTGTTTATCATATCATAAATATAAGGCAATAATAAAGTATCGGCATCAAATTGTTCCATGATAATAAAATCGAGCAACTAAGAATTAAGTATAATAACCATAATCAAAACTATCAGAAACACATTAATAGCTCCACCAATAAACCTGAAAATTCTTGGCTCCTCTCTTCGAATAAAACTAAAAACGCTAGAGCAAACCCCAATAATAAAAAAAGATACGGTGAGAATATACATGACATTTTCATTTCCAACTGACTCATCTTTTATCAAATTAGAACTAATATAGAATGACATAATCAAATATATCGTAGGCATTATTATAGCAACACAAGAAAATATTGGCTTCTTATGATCTTTAATCTGCAAATCATCGAGCAATTCTATATTCATTACATTTTTCTATAATAACCTCTAAAGTAAGCTAACATCTCCTTCAAATTAGAATTTTCTAACTTACTATCTGTTAGCGCAACTTCAGTCACATCAATATCTTCAAACCAACTATCCCTCAAAAAGTGTAAATACTTCATCAACTGAAAAGCATCAAACCAATTCCAAAAACGCTTTTCGAAAGATGGGTAATCTGTGGTGTTTTCGATTATCATTTTCAGATTATCATCTCCGTTTATTACTTTCAGATACTCAGAGACTGGTTCTGGCAATTCAGCAGAAAAAGCCTTTCTCTCATATGTAGCGGCTAAATCTTTCACTAATTTCTCAAGGGCTAAAAAGGACTTTGGATTATAAGTTTTATACATCCCAGTATCACTCGCTTGCAAATCTCCAACTGCCTTACCTGTTCCAAATGGCACACGATCCGACACTCTCGGACTAGGGACTACTCTAGTCGTATTCAATTCAGCATGTCCTCCATATTTGATTAATTTATGAAGGAAATAAAAATCTTCTCCCGCCTTCCTCTGATTCATACCACCTACTGCACAGTAAGCCTCTACTTTACATGCCATGCTACTGCCAACAGTATGGTATGCATAAGGTAACTTTATCCTCTTTTGCATCTGGATAAAATATCTAAGATGCAATTCATACTGTACTATATAATTATAAATCTCCTCAGGATATTCATCACCTTCTATCGGGTGCTCATAATTAATACCAATAGAAGTGACTTTGGGATCTTGGAAGACTTTTTCTATCTCAACTAGATAATTATCGTCACAATTACTATCTGCATCATAACAAACGATTATCCCATCATACTTTTCCATGTGGACGAACCGCCGAACAGCATCATCCAACCCTATCTTCCTAGCTAACCCTACCCCAGCCTTCTTTTCTGAGAAACTATTGTTCATTATTACATAAAGAGAAAACCAATTTGGAAGTCCTTCTAATGCATGTAGGTCTTCGTAGCTCTTCTTATTTTGAATCTCGATGGACTCTGGATCTGAATCACTGCCATTGATCACTACAATTACCTCTACGCTAACTTTAGGTTGAGTACTTTGATAAATATCCTTTACTGCCGAAACTACATCCGGTTCATTGTGACACGGAATCACAATGATCATCCCTAGATCAGAAGCGGGACCGTCTTCTATAAGCAATGGGTACTTAATATTCTGCCTTATATATCTGGATATTGTCTTATTCATTTTGCGCCTTGGTAACATATATATAACTTGCGGAAAAATACAGATTTTCCTAACCAAACATAAATTAAAGAACTAAAATGGATACAATGACAAAACTATCGTCAGAGCAGCTGATAGCAATGGAAGATAAACATGGTGCACATAATTATCATCCCCTTCCTGTTGTTCTTGAACGTGGAGAGAGAGTATACGTTTGGGATGTAGAAGGCAAGAGATATTTTGATTTCTTATCAGCGTATAGTGCAGTAAACCAAGGTCACTGTCACCCAAGAATCGTTGGTGCTCTAAAAGAACAAGCGGACATACTTACGTTGACATCCAGAGCATTCCATAATAATGTGCTAGGACCATACGAAAAATACATTACCGAATACTTCGGATATGATAAAATGTTACCTATCAATACAGGTGTAGAAGCTGTAGAAACAGCTCTAAAACTTTGTAGAAAGTGGGCATATATGAAGAAAGGTATAGCTACTGATCAAGCAAAGATTATTTTCGCTTCTGGAAATTTTCATGGTCGTACAATAGCTGTGGTATCTGCATCTCAAGATCCAGATGCAAAAAAAGGGTTCGGGCCCTACCTTCCTGGTCTCGAAGTGATTCCATATAATGATTTAGACGCACTTGCCGAAGCATTCAAAGATCCTAATGTAGCTGGATTCATAGTTGAGCCGATCCAAGGAGAAGCAGGCGTATTTGTACCAGACGAAGGATACCTTGCTGGTGTAAGAAAATTATGCTCGGATAACAATGTTCTATTCATAGCGGATGAAGTACAAACGGGTATCGCACGGACGGGAAGACTACTCGCTACATGTGGTAATTGTGGATGTGCAGGAAACTGTGAGAATAATTATGAAACTAGAGCCGATATATTAATATTAGGAAAAGCGATCTCTGGTGGTGTATTCCCAGTATCCGCTGTATTGGCAGATGACGATATCATGTTGTGTATTAAACCAGGTGAGCATGGAAGTACTTTCGGTGGTAATCCTCTTGGAGGTAAAGTAGCTATTGCAGCTCTTGAAGTAATCAAAGATGAAGAATTAGCTCAGAATGCCATGAGGCTAGGTATTGTTTTCAGAGAAAGAATGCAAGCATTGGTAGATAAATCTGACCTTCTTATACTTGTGAGAGGAAAAGGACTACTTAATGCTGTTGTAATCAATGACAGCGAAGACAGTAAGACTGCGTGGAACATTTGCATGGCGCTAAGAGACAATGGTTTACTTGCAAAGCCTACACATGGCAATATTATCAGATTCGCTCCACCACTCGTAATGACTGAAGATGAGCTACATGAGTGTTGTGACATTATTGAAAAAACAATCATGGCGTTTAAGAAATAGTTGATGAATTGTTGAATTTTCAGTTTGACAACTAAGCTAAAATCACTTCATTATATAGAAGACCACTTATTGCTATTGCAGTGAGTGGTCTTTTTTTATTTATAAAACATGAATAAGGTCTATAGAGCGTATATTACAAACCAAAGACAACATATTTACGTAATAGAAATAAGGACATTATTATTTATTCAGTAACCAATCAACTAATTATGAAATCACTCTACACTTTCCTATTCTCATTCACACTTGTCCTATCATTATCATCCCAATCGGAATGGCAAGAATTTCTATCACACGAAAGATCCATCGTTTCAGTAAATGGTCATTTACTAATAGATGACACCCTCCATATAGCATATAATGATGGCTTGAAAAAAATAATTGGAAATCAAAAACCAGATGCATTACTTACTCACTATCCTTATATGTATCAGAGGAGAAAGGTTACTCGTACTGGCATCAATTCAAAGGAACTACTACTATTAAAAGCTTTTGACTACGACATCTCTGGTCTTGGTTTGGTTTCATTAAGAAATGAAAATGGTAGCTTTTGGGGCAAAGAACAGTTTGGATATGAAGATTTCGGGACAGACTTTCAAATTGTTCCAGATGGTATCATATCTCCAGCATCACAAATTTTAGATCAAGTTATCGATCATCAGGGTGACCTTGTCAAGCTAGAAAACGGAATGTTAGAAACTACATCTCCTTCCCCTGTAGATGGGTTTCATGAAGGGCTCGACGATAATTTCTTCGCTATCAAAGGAGATACTTTATTTCGATATTCTGACACGGAAATATTACCAGTGTTCTTTTTAGGAAATTATAGGAACCTCTTAAATGATCCTTATAATAATAGTCTTGTGATTGAAACAGAGGATCAACTTACATGGTATAGCTATGATGATTTTACATTTGCAAAATCACAACCTATAGTGCCTAATTCAAGAGGAATTCAATTTATTGAGGATGGATTCTATCAACTTGCAATTACAGATCTAGGTTATGCGGTTTATAAATATACTTCTCCAGAAATCCCTGCATTTGAAACGATATATGAACTTCCATTTGAAGAAATTATTGATTTTAATATTTCATCTTTCGAGGTATCAGGTCAGGATTTGTTTTTTATTGGGTCTAAAAACGTAGAAGATTTCTATAATAATATACGATTTCACTATGTACAAAAAAGGACGATAGGCCAACCATTCGAGCCAGTAAGAGCAGACTTGAGTATAGATACATTTTCAGTGCAACAAATACAGAATGTAAATTATAAGAACCACAGTTATTCTATCTCTTTAAGAAATAATGGAAGTATACCTATCAACGCTTTTTCTATTTCTACACAAACGCTACCAATCTTTGATGATAATTACAGTTTAATAAGGAAACACTTTGACGTATCTATAGAACCAAACGAGACCTTTAGCTTTACTGACAATAAAAATTTTCCGTATAATCCAAGCCAAATATCAATCAATATCACAGGTGTAAATTATGGTCTCGACAACAACAATAATAATGATGAATATACCGCTGACGTAATATCCCTATCCAACTCCAACATATCAAAAATGGACCTAGAGGTCTTCCCTAACCCATCATCAGAAATTCTCAATATAAAAGGAGATATAGATAATAAATCGACGATATACATCTATGATTCTAAAGGCCAAATTGTCAATTTCGATCGTTTATCATTTGATAGATTAGACATATCACAATTACCTGTAGGTGTTTACAATTTAGTTGTAAGCTCAAAAACTAACACTCAATCAATTCCAATTACAAAAATCTAAATTATGAAACCAAGTATACATTCTATAAAACTACATCAACTAATAATTGTATTTCTGATTCTGTTAACCAATGGTGTAATCAGTGCGCAGCTTGACTGGACAGAACATTTGTCTCATGATAGATTAACGAGAAACAATCTAGGTTTCCTCTTTGAAGAGAATAATTTGATTTTGGTCATGGACAATAACACTGGAGCATTTTCAACTGTCGAGAGAATTACAGGAAATTCAGCTAAGGAAGTTATTTCTGAATTTGATTTCAACTATAATGCTAGATCAACTACTACTGGTAAAACTTCAAAAGAAGTAATCTTGATTAAACCAGAAAGCTTAGATATTTATGGTTTTGGAGCCACGTCAATTCGTATGAACAACGGCAATATTTCTGTGAGGTCGTTGGAATCCTTAATTGAATTTCCATGTGCAGATGCAATAATACCTGTTGATGTTAATGAATCTGTCGAATGTCTCACAAATTATGAATTTGACCATCTCATTCTAAACACCAATGGTGATATTTTAGCTACATATGATGCTTCGCCAATGACGTTTCATGAAGGCTTAGTGGAAAACTATCGAGTTCAAAACGAAAATCTATATGTCCATAATCAAAATGATACATCTTTCTTATTTGAAGTTCCAAATTTCAATAAACTCTATAATAATCCGTATACAGACTGTCTCTTATACACATCTGACGCTGCCG
>CAJXUU010000224.1 GCA_913061325.1 uncultured Saprospirales bacterium
ATCTACACTATCCTCTTCGTCGGCAGCGTCAGATGTGTATAAGAGACAGGTACGATAATAAATTCAAATTGATTTTTGAAGGAGTATATGACGATATGAAACTAATATGCGAAAATAGAATATTAGTTAAAAAAGGTCACATTTCAACTTTAGTAAATTTAAAAGGAGAGGCGATAATCCCGAATACAAATTTTACCAATTCTTATTTATCATCTTTTGATAAATTTGGACCAATTATTCTAAAATCTAGTCGAGACAACAGTGAAGCATATTATGATATTGATGGCAATGAAATAAGAAGTTGGAAATTTGAAAATAACAAAACTAACCGTGAGATTGTTATGGGGTTAAGATGGTCTTTTATTAAATCTCTAACAAATGGTCAAGAGGACAAAATAAACCCATCTAAAGTTTGGATCAAAAGTAGTAAAAGAGGTAGAAGAAAGTTAGTTTATGCTTGTGATAGAAGGGGTATAAGATTATCTCACAATTACAAGAGTATCATGAAACTTGGTTTAGAAGGGGATTATTTAGTAACGACCTTTAATAATAGAAGAGGTGTCATTAATATTAAAAATTGATAAAACCTACTACAAAAAAAGAACACCAATTAATGGGGAATCAATTGGCGTTCTGTAGTCGATTAACAAAATGAGTTCATCTGAACTTTATAGCTATTCAAAGTGGGGCGAATAGGTTTCTAATTGCTCAGATATGTATAAGATACCGTGAAATCAAAAAGCGTTGCCTGACATGTGTTAATAAAATTTAATATTTATTAAATAATTCGCACAAAACACTCTAACTTACTGTATATTAGATATTTAAAAATATATACTTAAAGTAAAATAATTTTAAAGAAAAGTTGAATAACATTAGAAATGAATAAGAATTATTTCATCTTACTTCTTTTGACAAGATATGATTGTAAGATAGGATTAAAGCCTTGATTAATATCAGCTTCTACATAATCAACCTTGTATTGTAGGCATTTCATTTTTAGATCGTCTTTGTAAGCTTTCACTTTAGCTACATAATGATCTTTTACATGATTGGCCTGGAGTTTCACCTCCTGTCCAGTTTCAAGATCTACAAATAGATAAGGACGGTTTTCATATTCGAAGTCGATTTCATGTTTTTTGTCTATAACATGGAATAATACAACTTCATGTTTAGCATGTCGAAGATGCTGGATTGCTGAGAATAGCTGTTCACTATGCTCTATATCATCAAACATATCACTGAAAATTACAACCAATGATCTTTTATGAATACTATCTGCGATTTGGTGCAGTGCCTCAGTTGCAGATGTTTGTTTTTGCGGCGTTTTATCATGGATCAATTTATCCAAATAAGTAAGTAGCAATCTATAATGTGTAGTTGACGATTTACATCGAGTATGTACATTTAGTTTATCATCAAACATCGATAATCCAAATGCATCTCTTTGTCTTTTAAGAAGATTCATCAAAGAAGCGGCAGCCATAGCTGAGAACTCTAATTTATTAGGAACCTTACTGTTTTTCTCAGGAAAATACATACTACTTGATGTGTCTATCACCATCTGGCATCTTAGATTTGTCTCTTCCTCAAATTTCTTGACAAACATCTTATCAGATCTTGCGTATACTTTCCAGTCGATATCTTTAGTGGACTCACCTGGATTATAAAGTCGGTGCTCAGCAAATTCAACAGAAAAACCATGAAAAGGACTTTTATGCAATCCGATAATAAAACCTTCTACTACTTGTTTTGCAAGCAATTCTAAATTATCAATTTTCCTTAAATCTTTATCATCGAAATAACTCATCTATTTATTTTTATCGGACTTCCGTTGTAAGACAAACGTAACACCTTTAACTCAAAAGACTAAATATATATGCCTATAAATCTAATTTCAAAAACAAAAGCCTTCGTCCATTGATGAACGAAGGCTTGTATGTTTTGTTTATAATTTTTCTTCCGAAAATTATAATTGTGCTTCTAGCTTTGCTGTTAGCGCAGCTTTCGTAGTTGCTCCTACGTGCTTATCTACCACTTCTCCATCTTTTATGAAAAGGATAGTTGGAATAGATCGAACTCCATATTTCGTAGATATTTCTGGATTAGAGTCAACATCTACTTTGCCTATAGTTGCTTTACCTTCGTATTCTGTTGCTAAATCGTCAATGATTGGCCCTATAAGTCTACAAGGTCCACACCATTCTGCCCAAAAGTCTACTACTGATACGCCACCCGCTAATGCTGTTTCTTCGAAGTTGCTATCTGTGAATTCAAATGCCATTATTATTATTTTTAGTTATGTATAAATATAAAAGGAATATGTTTATCCTTTTTACGTAATTATCAACGCAAGTCACAAATATAAGTTTGATTCTTGATATATAATTGTCTTCAAGCGGATCAATTTAACTATACATTATAGATTTGCTATTAAATATTCACTTTTTGTAAAGAAAATAATCTTCTAGTTAAGTGCTTCGTTTGACATTTTGGTTGCAAACTAGATGGATTAATTTACTACTTTTGCACCTTAATTGTAGAAGACGATATACAAATATGAAATTGATAAATAAATGTGTCTTAGTTTTAATTGCGATCCTATTTTTTACTACTATTTCTGTGGGGCAGAAAGCACTAGTAAGAGGAAATGTATACGATAAAGACTCTGGTGAGCCAATCCCTTTTGCGAATGTATTTATTGAAAACACAACAAAAGGTACTACAACAAATTTTGATGGATTCTATACTTTGGCTGATATTGAACCAGGTGACTACTTTCTAGTTTCTACTTTCATAGGTTATGATACTGCAAGAGTTGAAATAAAATTGACTAAAAACGATATTGAATATACAAGCCTTTATCTTTCTGAATCTTCAGTAACCATAGGTACAGTTAATATATCAGCTTCTAGACAAACGGATAGAACAGAAGTTAAAATATCAAAAGTTAGTGTAAGTCAAAGACAAATTAAAGCTCTACCTTCAGTAGGTGGTGAAGCAGATATCGCCCAATACTTACAGGTAATACCAGGAGTAATAAGTACTGGTGACCAAGGAGGTCAGCTCTATATTAGGGGAGGTTCTCCTGTGCAAAATAAAATTCTTCTGGATGGACTTACAATTTACAATCCGTTCCATAGTATAGGTTTCTTCTCGGTATTTGAAACGGAAGCAATCAAAAATGTAGATGTACTTACTGGAGGATTCAATGCTGAATATGGTGGTAGAATATCGGCAATAGTTGACATACAAACTAGAGATGGAAATAAAGTAAGACATGGAGGTTTTGTATCTGCTTCTCCATTTGCAGCTAAAGCTATGATAGAAGGTCCTCTTTCAAAATTTGAAGAAGGAAAAGGAAGTTCATCATTTTTATTCACAGCGAAAAAATCATTGATTGATCAAACGAGCAAGTCATTATATAAATATGCAGCTCAAGATGAAGAAATTGGATTACCGTTTTCATTCCAAGATTTCTATGGAAAATTTGCTTTCAAGTCGGAAAATGGTAGTAATATAAATTTATTTGGATTCAAATTTGAAGATCAGTTCAATGATCCTACATTAGCGAATATTAAATGGGATAATGTTGGCTTCGGTGCCAATTTTAATCTGATACCATCTACCAGTAACATAATAATGTCTGGTGCTATCGGATTCTCTAACTATGATCTTGGTTTTGAACAGACAGGTGATGATGAGAGATCTAGTGCAATCAAAGAATTTGGTGCAAATATTGACTTCAAATTTTTTGGTAACAATAGTGAATTTGCATATGGAATAGATCTTAGAAGTATTCGAACAGATTTCCAGTTTACAAATCCTTTCAAACAGATAATTAATCAAGCACAATCTACTACGGAGATTTCTGGCTACATGAGATATAGACAGGTAATAGGAAATCTTATTATAGAACCGTCTGTAAGATTGATGTATTATGCTTCTCAAAAATCATTTTCTCCAGAGCCTAGATTAGGAATGAAGTATAATGTCAATGATATATTAAGGTTCAAGTTTGCAGGTGGATTCTATAGCCAAAATTTAATCAGCACATCAAACGAAAGGGATGTTGTAAATCTATTCAATGGATTCTTGTCAGGACCAACAGAACAAGTAACAGGACTAGATGGAGAGAATCTTGATGATAAACTTCAGACTTCAAGACATTTAATTCTTGGTCTAGAATATGATCTCAGTAATAGAATCCAGTTTAATGTAGAGGGGTATTATAAAGACTTTCCAAGATTAATCACTGTCAATAGAAATAAGTTAAGTACTGCAGAAGCAGATTATATCGAAGAAGAAGGCGAAGCATATGGTATTGATTTTACAGCCAAGTATGAGTCTCCTAGAGTTTATATCTGGGCTACTTATTCTCATGGTTATGTAAATAGATTTGACGGAACACAAACTTACCCTACAATATTCGATAGAAGACATAATGTAAACTTTTTAGCAACTTACAATATTGATAAAAAGGCTACTTGGCAAGCTAGTGTAAGATGGAATTTTGGTAGTGGATTCCCATTCACACAGACACAAGGATTCTATAATTATCAGTCATTCTTTGAAGGACCAGCAACACCATATCAGACAAATAACCCAGAAGAAGTAGGTATTCTATATTCAGAAGATAGAAACGATGGTAGGTTACCATATTACCATAGACTAGATATTTCATTGGTCAAAAAGCTTCAATTTACCAAGAATTTCGGGATGGAAATTACAGCAAGTTTGACAAATGCTTACAATAGAGATAATATCTTTTATTTTGATAGAGTAGAATATGATCGTGTTGATCAATTACCTACGATACCTAGTTTAGCAGCTAAGGTTACTTTTTAAATCGGAAGAAAGAATATACAAAATTGCTAATCCTACTTAGTAATAAAATGACCTAGCTTAGTACTTATACTAAGCTAGGTCATTTTATTTTCAGATCACACATATTAGTAATAATATACTAATATTTAGAAAGTTGATAACTTTTATGGATCTATTGCTCAATTAATTTATCAGCAATTAGAACGGAACAACATCCTCATAATAACCGACAGCATATCCACCCCAAACTCCGAGAGCACCATCAACATTAGAAGAAACACGGTTAAACGAACTAAATGGCCCAGAGTTATTCCTACTAAATTCCAAAGTGTTCCAGAAATCAAAGTGAGTTTCATCCATGTTCATCCATTTTATTCTGATGCTATCCCCTCTGTTATATAAACCAAATGTATTAGGGTCGAAATCAGTATCTCTATTCTCTGCCTTGTTTAATGGAAATTCAAAATCTTGCCCATCAAAAAAAGAATCATCCGTGACTGAAGATATTGGAATATTTAGGCCATTATTATTCTCCTCTGTGAAATATCTGTAGTAATTATCTTCTTCCTCATTATCCGCAATAGTAACCCATAGTCTAGCTAAGGTATCACTAGGCGCACCTGGTGGATCCTCCCACCTCAGTTTCGTCAGGGGAATAAAAGGGGGAATGGTTGTAGTCGATGTGATAATTGATTCTCCTGTTTCAATAGTTAGATCATATGTACCACCGATCTTTCTATCTAATTGATCAAAAACATCAACATAAGCACAGATATTAAGTGATGTACTAGCTGGATCGAAACCGAGTATTTGAGCAGCAATTTCCTTTATTTCGGGAGGTAGATCAGCAAGACATAATTCTGTAAGTTCTATCGTATTTGATCCATCATCGACAATAACTTTGGCCTCATTTACAAATAGATCATCAAATGTACTGAGGTCGATAGTAGATAGAAATGGTATACTCTTCGTAATGAGAACATATGCTGGTGCACTACCCTCGCCCGCTTCTATGAATCCCTCTACTACGATTTCTTGTTTTGTTACTTCTGGACTTGGCACATAGTCCTCTATGCAACCTCCTAACGAGATAATAGCCAAAACTGAGATCGAAAATATTAAATTTCTGAATTTCATAATTATCTTATTTTTGGTTCCACTTGAAATTATATGTGACAGATGGAATCAAAGGAAAAATTGTGATCTTTTCGCCCTTGATAGTACTTGTACCAGATTCAAAATCAGTTTCGGTGGTATAATTGATAAAAAATGGATTCTTCCGATTGTATCCATTGTAAACAGAAAAAGTCCACGATCCTTTAAATGCCTTTTTACTCTCTGGTCTCCGGGTATATGTAAATGACAAATCAAATCTATGATAGGCATCTAATCTTTCACTGTTTCTTTGCCCATAAAAAGTATTTAATTGTTGTTCGATCAAATAAAATCCATTGATAGGTGTAAAGTATTTTCCTGAACCATATATAAATGTAGCGCCCATATCCCATCTCTTACTTAAAGAATAACTTGCTACTATAGCTAAATCATGTGTCTTGTCATAGACTGCAGGAAACCAGCGTCCATTTTCAATTTCCGGAAAAGATCGTTCTGTTCTAGACAAGGTATACCCAATCCATCCATTTAGTCGACCTAGAGATTTTTTGAGAAAAAACTCAGCACCATATGCTCTTCCCTCACCAAAAACAAACTCATCTTCAACTTCTGTAGCTAAATCATTCACATAGTTATCTGCATAATCAATTTGATTCTTCAGGTCTTTATAGTACAATTCGATGGAAGTTTCGTACATATCTTTTTTCCAATTCTTAAATGCACCAACAGCATATTGGATTCCTTGCTGCGGTTTCACGATTTCGGTACTAGGTACCCAGATATCAGTTGGCAAAGTGCTAGAACTATTACTTACTAAATGTAGGTATTGATTGGTAAATGTGATACCTCCTTTAAAAGATAAATCGTTGCTAACAGCATATTTAAAGCTTGCTCTTGGCTCAAATCCAGTATAAGTTATTGCAGGTTCGAAAGTTCCATACTCTTGACCATCCAACTTACTAGTATAGGGTCCTAATTGAGAAAAAATAGAAAACCTAATTCCGGTGTTCAAGCTAAATTTATCATTTAATTTGATATCATCTAGAAAGTAAATACCATATTCGTTAGCATATTTTGGTAAGAACTCTGTATTAAACTCGACTTCTCCGTTTGAAGCATTAGCTGTATTGGGCGTTAGTTTATGGTATGTATAGTTCAGTCCGTATTTTAAATTATGAACTGGATTAGGATAATATTCGAAATCAAATTTTAAATTATAATCTCTTACACCTGAAAAAATTCTAAACTTAAAATCTTCTTGACCTCCATCAAACTCGAATTGGTAGTCATTATAAACTGCCGAAAGATTAAAAAACAACTTGTCATTGAATAAATGATTCCATCTTAGCGTACCTGTCCTATTTCCATAGGGAAGATCAAAAAATAAATCCCTTGTTGGTTGCCTAAACTTAAAGACATCTCTACCAAAATATCCACTAAAGTAAAGTCTATCTTTATTTGAAAATCTATAATTCCACTTCGTATTCAGATCATAGAAATAATAATTAGTCCCTTCGAAATCTGAGCCCTTAAGAGCCGGCTGAGCTAAATCAAGAATATATGTTCTTCTGGCAGAAACTATAAACGAACTTTTGTTTTCCACAATTGGGCCCTGCACTGTCAATCTAGAAGAAATAAGCCCAATACCACCTTCTACAGCATATTTCTTATTGTTACCTTCTTTCATTTGAATATCAAGAACAGATGACAACCTGCCTCCATAGTTGGCTGGCATTCCTCCTTTTATGAGCTTAGTATTCTTTATCGCATCCGCATTAAAAACTGAGAAGAACCCTAATAAATGTCCAGAATTGTAGACTACTGCTTCATCTAAAAGCACTAAGTTTTGATCCGGGCCACCACCTCTTACATAAAATCCTGCATTGCCCTCACCCGAAGAAAGGACACCGGGTAAAAGTTGAATAGTTTTTAAGATATCAACCTCTCCAAATAAAGCGGGCAGTTTTTTGATGTTTTCTACAGGAAGCTCAATCGTTCCCATTTGAGTGCTTTCTACATTCGCACGTTTTGCCTCTTTTTCGGCTGAAATCACAACTTCATCTATCATGACGCCTTCACTTAGGTCCACATTTAACTCTATCGAATTATTGAGATCTAATTCAAAATACTGATCTTTAAATCCAAGATAACTATATGCCAATCTGTACTTACCGGAAGGTAATGTCAAAGAATAAAACCCATATGTATTGGTTGTTGTACCTTGAGATGGATTATTTGCTTCTATTATATTTGCAGCTATTAATGTCTCACCTGATCCAGCGTCTTTGACATATCCACTTATTGTAAATACATCCTGACCCATTAAGAACACAGGTGAAATCAATAATAAAAAGGAAATTATATATTTCATGTAAGGCTATAATATTCTTGAATTCATTAAATAACTGCAAAAGTGATAAATTGTTTCTTTCTATTGAAGTGATTTAAAAACTAAGGTTTTTATGATTTGTAAGTGCTTGGTTTACAAGATGAAGCTCTTTTAGAGAAACTTAGTATTGGCTAAGTGCTAAAAGAATATTCTGTTTTAATGTTTCTAAACAATAAAATATGAACTTCAGCCTGGAAAGACAAACCGTAAGGAAACTTTCAAGAAAAAGCTGAAATATTGTGAATTAAGTGGTTTGCAAAGTCAAGTGGCTTGCGAAGCAAACACTTAGGCTAGTGTAACGAATCAAAGATTCGTGGGCTAGCAAACACGTAAATCATAGTAACAAATTAATAATTTGTGGAATGATCAAGGACTTGCTGAGGAATAACTTTATGATTCTTAAATCACTTCAATATATTAATCTAAAATCGAAAAAATGAAAGCATTAAAATTAATCATGACCATTATGGTTTTCGGACTATTTGCAATGAGTATGTCTTCTTGTGGGGGAGACAAAAAATCTACTCATGCTAAAACCGAGCAAGCTGAAGATGGATCAAAACAAAGTAAAGAATATACTTCAGCCTATATCTGTCCTATGCACTGCAAAGATAGTGGCAGCGATAAGCGTGGTAAATGTCCAGCATGTGGGATGGATTACAAGAAGAATGATAAGATTGAAAGTACAGATCATGAAGGACATGATCATGATGGAGAAGATCATGAAGGACATGATCATGATGGACATGATCATTAACTCAAGTAAAAAAATGCTGTAATACAAATCTAGCCGTCTATTAATTAGATAGCTACTAAATTGGTTTATACGTTATTCTAGGATTACTACTAATCTTGGGGCTATAATTTATTTTTTAAATCTATAAATATTAATCAAATGACGAAGTATATTTTTTCAATAATTCTATCAGTGGGACTGTTCACCACAACTTATG
>CAJXUU010000225.1 GCA_913061325.1 uncultured Saprospirales bacterium
GAGATTTCTGCCTGTCTCGTGGGCTCGGAGATGTGTATAAGAGACAGATATACAATACTTTAGAACACAATAATATCAAAATACAGCCATACATATCCAGATAGACCCATTTATAACCGTGTATACCCGTTTATTCTACGGCTATCCGTTACTAGACCCTCCATATTTGCATCGTCAACAAATTTAAACAGCCACACGGCTTATTTTTTATTTATCACTCATCCCGTTAAAATATTTAGGGATATAAAAATAACACATTATGAATACATTAAAGAACTCAGTAAACTTAATCGGAAATCTTGGAAAAGAAGTAGAAATCAAAGAACTTGCTTCAGGAGGTAAAAGAGCTAAAATCGTGATCGCTACCAATGACTATTATAAAAACAATAAAGGTGAAGCGGTCACAGAAACACAATGGCACAATCTGGTTGCTTGGGGCAAAACAGCTGAACTGATGGCGTCCGTATTATCAAAAGGAAGCGAAGTAGCGATTCAAGGAAAACTCATGCACAGAAGCTATGAAGATAAAGACGGTATTACTAGATATACTTCAGAAGTAAAAGTGAACGAATTCATGAAAGTATCTCGTCAAGAAAAAGAAGCTGCACCGTTTTAGCTGAGGAAGAAGTGCATAAAATGGTATGGCACTAGGTCATATAGATATTGCATTGCGACAACGGAAAATATTGATTTTCTGTCCAAAGCTTTAATGGCCATTTAGTTGTAAACTATACACTGTCTTAAAATGAAAAAACCTAAATCCAAATCAATTTGATTCGGGTTTCGGTTTTCTTTTATGAGTTGGGAAAGTTGATTTTTATTCTTCTACCACCATCTCCATTTCCACTTGCTTACTCTCCATATCAGCACTCAGAATCCTAACTCTAAGTTTCTGGCCCATTGTTATTACAGATTTCGATCTACGTCCTATAGCTTTTAATCTGCTTTCAGCTAAGTCATATGGCTCATCCAATGTATTGAATCCAACCATTCCTTCGACTAAGGAGTCGGCCAATTTCACAAACATCCCCCTATCAATCATGCCAGATACAACACCATCAAATTCTTCGCCTATATGCGCACTGATGAATTCAACTTGTTTGTACTTCACAGATTCTCGCTCAGCACTTGTAGCGTTTCTTTCTTGCATTGATATGTGCTTGCATTTTGCTTCTAGTTCCGCTTTATTGGTTCGGAAGTCTTTCTTTAGATTCTTATCCAAATATCTATGGACCAATACATCACTATACCTTCTGATCGGTGAAGTGAAGTGAGTATAATATTCAAATGAGAGTCCGTAGTGACCAATATTCTCAGTTGTATACTCTGCTTTACTCATCGTACGAATTGCTAACGGTTCTAGCATTTTGAGCTGTTCGTTTGTCTTTGCCGCCTCGTATAACCCATTGAATGATTTTGCGATTTCTCTAGGGGTATTCATGTTCATGAGATAGCCTAGCTCTTTGGCAAACAATGCAAAATCAGCCAATTTATCAGGATTAGGTAAATCATGCACTCTATATACAAATGGAATTTCTTGTTGGGATTTCTTAGCTATATATCTTGCCACTGATTTATTAGCCAACAACATAAAATCCTCTATCATCATGTGCGCTTCTTTACGCTGCTTGACAAACATACCGATTGGCTTACCTTCTTCATCTAACTCAAATTTTATTTCATCTGATTCAAATGATATTGCACCGTTTTTAAATTTGTCTTTCCTCAGTTTAAGTGCTACCTCATTCATTTTCAAGATCTCATCAGCATAGTCCCCTTTTCCAGTTTCTATTACTTCTTGTGCTTCCTCATAAGTGAACCTCCTATCAGAATGTATCACTGTTCTTCCAAACCACTTATCTACGATCTTGAAGTTTCTATCAAATATAAATGAAGCTGTAAATGTATACCTATCTTCATGAGGATTCAGAGAACAGAGATCGTTACTCAGTTTTTCAGGAAGCATTGGCAATACTCTATCTACGAGATAGACTGAAGTCGATCTATTGAGTGCTTCCAAATCCAACGCGCTACCTTCAGGCACATAATGTGTCACATCAGCTATATGGACTCCTATTTCAAACTGACCTTCTTCAAGCTCTTCAATAGATAATGCATCATCGAAATCTCGAGCAGTAAGTGGATCAATTGTAAATGTAGTAACCTTTCTAAAATCTCTTCTTTTAGCCACTTCTTCTTCTAGAACTCCCGGTTCTATATCCTTTACTTGATTAAGCACTTCTGGTGGAAAATCAAGATCAAATCCATTGCTTAGTAATATGCCTTGCATGGCGATATCATTTTCACTTGCTTCGCTCATTACCGCAGTTACTTTTCCCCAAAGTCCTTTGTTCTGGCTCTTACCCCAATCCGTAATTTCAACCACTACAGGATCGCCATCCTTTGCACCTAATGCTTGATCAAAGTGTACATATACATCTTTAATGTTATTGGTGTTCAGTGGATATACTATTGCATATTTTTTATCCTCTCTATAACGACCTAATACATGTGTTGTAGATCGTTTTTCTATATTGATGACTTTTCCTTCTGGTTTTCTTTTACCAGGTATTTTTGGAACATATATTTTCACTATGTCCTTGTTCATCGCGCCTTTGAGATTCTTCTCATTGACATACACATCATCTTCTAGTTCTTCAACAACAATGTATGCGGCACCAGTTCTGATCATGTCTACCCTGCCGATATAGTCTTTTCCAGAAAATCGTCGGGATTGGGTTTCTATTGATGCTGATGTATTCCACCTGTATTTTCCTTCTTTTGTGTGTACTAGTAATCCTTCTTTTTCGAGTTGTTTGATAGCATGTTCGAGAGAATCTCGGCTATTTTCGACTTTTAGTTTATTACCAGCTTGGCTAGCATTAAGTCTTTTTGATTTATCTTTTGAGAAAAGTTTTGTAAGTTGATTTTTAAGTTGTTTTATAGGTAACTTTTTACCTTTTATTATAGGTTTATTCTTTTTAGACATATGTCTTTAATATTAAAAATTGTGATCGATTGATATCGATTAGAATAGGGTTAATTTTATAAGTGCAGCTAGGAGAATAGAGGGTAATTACAAATCTTAATGCCTATATATGTAAAGTTAACCAAATAAATATAGTTTTAGTTTGATATGACGCCAGATATCTAAAAATAGGGTAGACTTTAACTTTTTAGACTATACATCTGCGAAAAAAAATGATTCTTTGGCTAATTTCACTCAAATAATGACTCATTTATTACTCGAACCTAAGCTTTTATAACCGCATACCAACTGATTATACCAAGTTATCATCGTAATAGATTTCGAGCTCATCTACAAAGTAAGTGTACTTTTGAAGTTTCTTTAGCACATCTTTTAACCTTCCATCAAATTGATCTTGACTTTGAGATGAAGTGACTAAATCAACAGCTTTAAAAAAGCTCTTTTCCAAATGATTGTAATCTGCATCTCTTGCCCATCCAAAGTAATTCAGATGGTTGGTCGCCACCTCTACATGAGTAATATACACATCAGCTAGTTCGTGATCAAATATAGAAATAGATGAGATGTCCTTGAGTATGGTATTGACCTTAGTTAGTCGTGATCTTGTTCTGAATTTCTCATATAATTTGCTTATTCCATTTTTTGCTTTGTCCAGTAACTTCTTCCGATCATCATCAGAACCGAGCTCCATGGTATAGTATTCTTTGATCGACTTATACTTCGTAAATAGCTTATCCATCTCTTCTCTTAACTCTTCATCCGAGAGTGAATCGATGAACTTTATAAAATTAGTCTTTCTCAAAATTTTGTGATTTATTTCTTTTAGCCTAAGAGGACATTGATCAATATCATAAGTTGATATTAACTGTTATAGTTGAATTATTAGACGTTAAATTCTAAAACGGATTATCATCATCTCCAAAAAACGGATCTCCTCCTTCCCATGAATCATCTTCGTCTTCTTCTAATTCAAAATCAATATATTTATCAAGATAAAGTCTATTTACTTTTTTAAACTTGGCTCTTTTGTTGAAAAATTCTCCACATTCATAGATGTCAGAAATCTTCCCTTCAGAATCTGACACAAAAACAATATCAATATAAGAATGAGATTTATTACCAATAAACGTATATCCCGATACACCACAGCTACAGCCGTAACACTCACCTTTCTCTACAAAAAGTGCCATATTTCCCAATTGTGAAAATTCGAAAAATAGATCTCCTAACTTCCTAATAAACAATGATTTATTATAATCCTGATACGTAGTCTGATTGTCCAAAAGTGTAGAAACCATATCTACATCCATTTTTGTAAAAAAATGAATCACAGCATCCAGTTGTGTCTTCAAAGCAGGTCGAGTATTCATAGATGACTGTTTTAGTGGATATACTTATATTGCAATATATTAAAGAAAACTGATATGTGTGCAATTTTAGATATACACATTTAATGATTTGGACGAAGTTTTTTTGTTATTAGTTACTTTTGCAATACTTATATATAGTTAAAAAAGATAATGAATAGTCATTTTCGATAAAACGTCAATATGCTATAATTATCTAAGTTCCATAGAAGCCAGCCATTTATATCACAGCTAAAAGAAAAAGCTAGTCTCGGTCCTCCAGAATTCACATATCCTATACAACCAAAACAAGAAATATTATTGAGCTTTGAAAAAAGAGAAATATTAAACAAAGAAGAGAATTGATATTTGTAACATTTTAAAATAGAAAGGCTAAGAATTTTTATAAGACTACGCGATAAATAAGAGATGAATGGAATTGTCATCTCCAGAGCTCAAAAGCGGTGTTGCTTAGTATTGAATATCAACAAGTAATTGCAACATATAAAAATTATACTCAACCTTATAATACTAGCTCTGTTTCATATGGTTCTGCAAATATCTTTTGAGGAAGAATAATAAATCGCATCCCTAAGATTTTATAATTTTCAACTTAGAAGTTTTAGAACCATGATTCAAAATAATATAAAACACCCCGTTTGGTTGATCAAAGAGGTCAACTTGTATTTCAGTTTTGTTCAACATTTGCTTCGTTCTAACCACTTGCATCTGATTATTGAAGATTTTATATTTAGTAATTCTTTCTTCCGAACTAAAAGTGAATAATCGGTTAGAAGGATTTGGATAAACATTTACATTGCCTAAACTCTCTATATTTTGTGAGGATACTGAAGTACCTAAATCTATTAGCTTGATAACATCATTCCCCCAATCTGAAACTAGAATTTTGTTGTTTCCAATTGGTAATGCGTAAACTGCTCGCCCTATAATGCCTTCAATAAGAGATCCATCTACGTAACCTGAGACACCGGGTATACCCGCTATTGTAGATACGTTCAATGATGTATCAATTTTTCTTACGACAAAATTAAGTCGATCAGCTACATAAATATTACCTAACGAATCCACCGATACACCTTTTGGCCCATCGAATTCAGCACTCCCACCTGGACCATCTTTGTAACCTGCCGAACCGCTTCCTACAATGGTAGAAACAATACCTTCAGGAGTAATCTTACGAATCGCATTATTCCCTTGGTCACCTACATACACATTCAATTGATCATCAACAGCTATACCTCGTGGAGTATTAAACAGTGACTCAGCTGCTGGTCCATCTTGATATCCCGCGGCTAATATTCCATTACCTCCAATTGTAGAGACTATCTCTTCTTGAAGATCTATTTTACGAATTACAGCTCCATCAGTATCCGCTGTGTACAAATTCCCATTTTTATCAATACAAATGTAAACTGAAGTAGCAAATAAGGCCTATTTTAAAGCGCCGTCTTGATATCCAAATCCGTTACCCGCTGCACTAATTACCTCTCCACTTGAATCGATTCTTTTTAATATACCGTTCCCTGAATCTGTAATATATAGGTAGTTGTTTATTTTATCATAACAAATCCCTGTTGGAAACGAAAACTGAGCACTCAATCTATCTCCATTAAGATTGCCTTGGACTCCTGTTCCTGCATATGTTGTAACCTCACCATTTGGAGATATCTTCCTATTGACATGATTATCACGATCTGTACCATATATATTATTCTCATTATCAACAGCTAATTGTTCTGGTCCGCCAAACTCTGCAATATTAACATTCCCATCTAGATATCCGTAAGTTCCGCTGCCTGCAAATGATGTGAGTGATTGTGCAATCATTTGCAATGAATTAAAGAATATAAAAAGTACAAGGAGGCATTATCAAATATACATAATTAATCGTTTTGAATTTAACAAATAAGAGATTTATCACTTCCTATCAAATGTACATTTTTATATTTAAGGCTAGAAACATGTAAGCAAAAACGAATCTGAATCATCCCAAGTTATAAAGCTTGCCGTGAAAAGCGACAAAAAGTTCTTAAAATACTTCTGTCCATATAACAAGCTAAAACTATTGTTGTGACATTCATATTAAATGATGGGTTGACTATTATAGAATTTTGATAAATAAAAAAAAACTCAACTTTATAAGCTCATGAACAGATAGATGATGTAAAACAATCATTTGATCCATCATTATCAGGAGAGAATATGTTAGGTAAATAGATCATCTCTTCATCTAATAAGGGTTCTGTTATTATTTCACTCTGAATTGCTGGTGATTTACTACGATTACTTATACATATCTTAAAAGTAAAAAAGCCATCCATTGGTCAATGGATGGCTACTAAATAAACATTATTTTATACTATATACTTTACTGGATTTAAGTATTTAGATTGAAATAACAAATTATCAAACTATTTGAGCTTTATAAATTTATCAATCATCTCATCTCCTTCAGCATCTAAAACCTTAAGGAAATAAGTTCCTGATTCCAACCTCGAAATGTCAATAGGAATCGTACTTATTCCTTCAGATACACTAGAATTAGTATTCATGACATTTCTTCCAAGTATATCAACAACTGATATGGATACTTTTTGAGAATGATCTAAATTCAACCTTACTCTTATCTCATCCAAAGCTGGATTAGGAGAAATCTGCATCTCTTCTATAAATGAAAATTGCTCTAATTCTCCCAATGAGTGAAGTGCAGTTATTTTAATTTCTCCATCTGGTAAACTTCCTGAAGAAAGCCCAACTGCAGAAACTTGATCAATATAAATTCTGTCAGCATTTCCACTTGCATCACACTGAAATCTGAATTGTGCATTCGAAGCCATATTATACTGTGAACTAAGAATCGGTACAGTGGCAGTATAGAAAGTATTGTTTTGGAATGATGTTCCACTAACAAAAGTTGCAACTGTTTGCCAAGACGAACCATCGTAATATCTCAACCAAAAATCTTCTCCATTTTCCATACTATTTGGATAGAAAAAGAAGGTCACCTCAACACCTGAATAAGAAGTTGTATTGTAAGCTTGTGATGTCATCGCTGAACCTGTTCCAGAGTTGTCTCTAATTCGAATAGAGTAGTTGCCTTCCCATGATCGAGATCCTGAATATCTGTAACAGTCACTACCACCATCTTGCCATCCGTCCCAACCTGTCTCGAAGTAATGAGCAAACAATTCGCTGCTTCCACCACCACAAGGTGCACAATCTGGACCACCACAATCTACACCAGTTTCATTACCGTTTTGAACTCCGTCATTACATGTTGGACATGCCGGGCAATCTGGACCACCACAATCTACACCTGTTTCGTTTCCATTTTGAACACCATCTGTACAAGAAGGACATGCTGGGCAATCTGGACCACCGCAATCGACCCCTGTTTCGTTTCCATTTTGAACTCCGTCAGTACAAGTCGCAGCTGGTCCTCCTCCTACACAGAAATTAGTGACCTCAGTGCTTGTGAATGCACCACCAGAAGCTACTGATTGTCCGTTTATTGAAACATCATATGATCCTTGACCATATCCACAACAAATTCCATCTCCGTAAGAGTCATTGATTTGGAAATCATAACATCCATCTACTAAACAGAATGTTTCTGAAACAGTACTACCCGCTCCAGAGTAAGGTCCACCAATATAAAGCGTTGTACCTGATCCATTTTTTAATGTCCATGTTGTCTCTCCTGGATAATTGTCCAAAATAATAGTAAGATCAGCTTCAGTATCGTTACAAATAGTTGGACATGCAGGACAATCTGGTCCTCCACAATCTACTCCTGTTTCATTTCCATTTTGGACACCATCTGAGCAAGTAGGTCCGCCTCCATCACATGGCTGAGTACATGATGCATTTGTTACTCTACTTCTGATAAGGTTACCTGGTTGAGGTCCGAATCCTAAATTCAAATTTATACCTGCACTGGTCAAATGACAGTAGCTCATAACAGTTCCTCCTCCTGAAGGGATTCCTGGTTGAGGGCAACTGCCTTCTGTGGTATAACATCCATCAATTGCTGTATTATTTCCATTCCAAGCACAAGCGTGTGTATGGCTTGAGCCAAACAAATGACCAAACTCGTGCGTAATTACCATTACAGACCATGAATAAACAGGCACATTTTGGTACGTCGGGTCGATGCTACTAAAACTTTTACTATAGTCTGGATTTGAACTACAGAGCTGATCTACATAAGCAATTCCTCCACTAGCCTTATAAGAAAGCAACTGGGCAAGATCACCATCAAAGGCTCCTGTATTTGCTAAAAATGCATTTAACATTCCACTTGAAGTAGAAGAATTATAAGGACTTGGTTGAGTCCAAATAACCAATGGAGACAATACCACATTGATTTGCTCATTGGCATACATTGTAGCGACTTGATTAAAAAGTCCAGTAATAAAATTAGTTACAGTTGTAACGTTACTGCCTTTATCTACATAAATATCATTATCAACTTCCAAATAGATTCTTACACAATCTGTCAATGCTCTTGATCCACTATCAGCATTTAAAAGTTCTTCATCAGTATATTCAACATCTGATTCTGGTGTTGCACAATCAAATCCAAATTTTCCAAGCAAATCCCTATCCTCATAAATTATGTGGGATGTTCTATCTTCTAACATTCCAATAACAAGATTACTTTGGCCAGGCTCAGAAATAAAGCCCATAACTTCATCGTCAAAAATTGACAAAGCCACTACACTTTTTTGATTTCCTTTGACAATCCCTCTAAAATGTTTGCCGTGATTGACTTTCAATACATCATTAGATGGTTTAGAGATGATGTAAGCATTACTTTCATGAATGTTTACTTCAACCAATTCTAATTGTAAATCTGATCTTCCGAAAACTGGCTGTCTCTTATACACATCTGACGCTGCCGACGAAGAGGATAGTGTAGATC
>CAJXUU010000226.1 GCA_913061325.1 uncultured Saprospirales bacterium
TCGGCAGCGTCAGATGTGTATAAGAGACAGACTAGATAATAAGAACTAAACAAAAAACTCTCATAATGAATAACCGGATAACTATCGATATCATTAAATGAATATTGCTCACCATAAAAATCTAAAACATCTGCTGTTCTTGATTCATTACTTTTATTATATATCGCCATCAATTCTTTTTGAAAATCGAATACTACCCTATTTCTCCATTTTAATGGATTTTCTTTAAACAACACCCATATTACAACAGTAAAAGCGGATAAGATTACTAATATAAATATCAGAGGATTTGAATTAATATTTAACGATACTAATAAAAATGTTGACCCATAAAATGTGAAAAATAATGCCGCAATTAATTTGGTTATAAATCGACTCCAAAGACCAGTAGTATTATATTGGTATTCTATCAAGTCACTCATTTAATTTATGTTTGTAAAGTTTCTACTTTATGGTGTATTCTTATTTAACTTACATCCTATATGTTTGACCGCTCTTACGGAACGGTCTTAACAGAATGATTCATAAATCCCCTCAATACGGATTCTGAAAACTTACTTATTATTGTTTCTCAATTGCGACTTATTAGAAAGTTGATTTAATGACAATATTAAATCATCAGCTATAGTTTGCACACTGGTCTTCCAGATTTTATGATAGTTATTCCTAGTAGATACGAGATCGTCTTCATTGATATAGGTGAGCGAGCTGAATCCTTGTCCCGTATACTCAAGCCGAATATGATCAAAATCAGAATCCAGCATTTCCAAATTCCAAAGTCTGATCGTACCATCAAGACTGGATGTTGCTAATTGAGGACTATAGGTATTGTATTCAATGTCGGTTATACTAGCAGTATGAGCTAGAAGTTTTTGATAATGCGCATTGGAAAGAAGATCATTATCTAGTGCTAGCTGATGATCTAAATCAATCCAAAGCTCCCCTACTTCGCTCCCCAGGGCAACTCTCAATTTAGGTTGACTTGTTGATGAGGAATCTTGAGAAATAGTTAAAGATACTGCGGAAATATTTACACCTTGATGAGATATATGTTCAAGAATATTCAATTTATTATCAGGCGTTAAGGATAAGATCGCAGAATGGTTGGTACCGCCTATAAGTATATGACTCGCATGAGGGGTAGCATTTATCATATTGATTTCTCCTTTCCCGAAATAACTCATAACATTCAGACTATGAATAAGCTTATAGTTCTCTCCACTTTGCTTCAATACATCGATCTTACTTGTTGTTCCTACAAGAAGCAACCCTCTTGATGGTAAAGATTCTAAATAAATAATATTATTATAATTGGAATAAACCAGTCTTGCTGTGTGTTCTGTTCCTTCTTTTGGTTCAACTATGATTTCATAAATTTCACCTAAAGTGGTTGAAACATATATGTATTCTGCATTCGGTGAATAGGTTATGGCGGTAATCTTATAATTTAAATTGGCGATCTCACTTTGTGAACGGATATTCTGCTCTAAAAACACCTGACCTAGTGCATTCCCATACGCATATTGTGCTGGGATTTTAGGGTTGGAAGCTACAACAGATATTATGCTGGCTTTTTCGGCAACTTTATAGTCATTTACTTTTGTTATCTTAACTATCGCTTTGTGGTATTCCTCGAGTGTATAATATACGTAAGGAAGTTGTAAGAAATTTCCAGAACTATTTCGATCATTTTTGAAGTTTGGGTTATTCAATAAAGAACGAACGCTTTCAAGTACCTCTTTCTGTTTATCTTCAGATTCATCCATTGCGCTAAACAAAGTATCAAGTTTAAGCAGAGCTTGCAGTGATAATCTATTGTATGGAATTGCATCATCTTCATGCATTTTCAAGATGCTTGAATCTATTAAAAAAGTGAGTACAGCTTCATTATTGTCAATATCATCATCTCCAACAATATCATTTTTTAATTTACTCAACCGGGCTGCATTTTTTCCCTCATCTGAGATAATCTGGGCGCTAGCCAAGTCATTGACATAATCAATGAGGCCCAGATTAATCCTATCTCTCTTGGCATTTTTCAAGCCAATTAATGCAAAAATTACACCCCCCAATGCGATAACCAATAAGAATGACAACAACCTCAACCGATTTTTTGCCTTGTTTATCTCTGCCTTTATTCTATTGCGACTATTGTCTATTAAATCCTGTTCGTCAGGTGTTAACTTGATTCTTCCTAAAAAAGGATCAATAAAATTCAATTGCTTTTCAGAAAAAAGTTCACTTGCTTCGCCAATCAATGTACTCTGACTTTTGATCAATCGACGAATCTCCTCCAAGGCTATATCATCTTCACTTCTCTTGCTGGCTATTCGTTTAGCTAATGAATCATGTGTTATTTCGAATAATTCTTCGTTTTCAGAATATCGTAATATACGGCTGGCCACAAATGCATCCACAGCAGCATCTATTAGCTCAGGTTTCATTCCCGTTAATTGGTCATAGAGATAATCTTTCTTAATGGGTTCCTTTGTCCCTTCCAGAGTCGCAAAGTGGGAGAGTATTTTCCAAATATCTTCAAGAGGAACATAACCATGAATTGCACTGAGATTACTTCGGATATCTCTGGCCTGCTCTTCTAAAAAGTCTATCATTACATCCCCGATATCTCCTATTGTGCCTAAGGCCTCAGAGGTAATTACAGCATCTTTGACACGCGTCTTATCATTGGTTATATTGAGGTATAATTTGTCTAAAAATACTTGTAAATAGGGCAATTGAATCGTCAGAGTTTTTTCCTTGCCTTTAATTTTATTGAATATTCCCTCCGCTATTATATCACCCTCACCTTCCTGTATGGAGACGTTACTCATTTTATGCCCAGATACGCCCTTGATCACTTGTCTGACTTTGTCCTGATTCATGGCTTCCACTCTGAGCTTCTTGTTCATAAGTTCAGGTACCTCTTTTTCAAACTCGTACAAATACCCTAAGTACTCCTCTCTGATCACAAAGATCATCTTGACGGGTTGATCAACAGTTAGTATTTCTTTTACTACCTGTATGAATTGTGTTTGTTCGGCTTTAGAGCCTAACACATAGAGTTCTTCGAATTGATCAAAGATCAGATAGATAGGTAGGAAAGAATGCAGATATGCAGCTTCTATTTTTTCTTTCAAATTGATAATCACCTCACTTTTGGCACTAACTTCATTTTCTTCTTTTAACTCTTCATACTCTCCCGCTTCACAAAGCGCTTTGTTTAATGATGAGTTGAGGTTCATCCCTCGTCTAACAAATAAAGCCAACCAGTCATAGGGTTTAAATTTATTGGCAAGTCCGCATTGTATTAAGCTTGTCTTACCTGTTCCCGACACCCCATATATGACAATTATTGGGGACTGGAATACCATTTCATAAAGGGAATCGACTTCGTCTTCTCGTCCAAAAAAGATGTCAAGATCTTTTCGCGTATAAGAATCTAAAAATTTAAATGGATACTTCTTCATGCCCGCTATTAATTATAAATTATCAAAGTCCGAGCCTTGCGCTCCTAAGAATTGAAAAAGATCACTAGTACCCAATATTGTATTCTGAGCATCTATAAATTGAGAAAGTACAATATCAAATTTTAAATTCTGTTGCTGGTCATCTTCAACAACCTGGTCTCTATCATCTACTTTCATTACTCCTGTGAATTCTATCGTATGATTTGATTCGTCATCAACAAAAAAATAATTCAAACCTCTGTTTTCAGACCTATAATTTAATAAGCAAATTTTTGACCCTTCTTCATTGGTCAGCGAATTATAGTCTATGATAAATGGAAATAGATTTATTTTTGTCATCCGACTACGAAGAAAAAGTGCATAAGTGTTTAAAGGTTCTTTGCCATATTTCAATAATTGCTGAGAACTGGATTTCTTAGTATTCTTACCCAAAATATTGAATTGTCTTAGATAACGTGGTTCAGAATTCCGTTGCCAATCGTATTCGATTTTCTTCATAGAGATCAATTGATAATTGGATAGAAACTTAAAGGAAGTTAAAAAAGAAGCAAGGTGTTTTTCAGCTAGAAAGCAAAGTTCAGGATTCTGCTTGGATTGACTGTAAATTTCACGAATTTCAGCAAACCCATTGCATGCTTTCATAAATCCGCCATCCTCATTGTGAAAGTCCTCAATATCTTTAATCTCACCGAATGGGAGAGCAATATTATTAACTTCATACAGTTTCAACAGACTCTTAAAACTGTCAACGTATTGATCCGGGCGTAGTTCAATTTTCGATTCAAAAAGGCTGGAAATCACTTTAAGATCTGATTTTGGATCCGGCTGTTTACCGTTAAACTCATCCCAAAGATGTGCGATCAAACTGAAGGAGATGAGCTGAAGTGTCAACTTGAATGTCATCAAACATTGATCAAGATAATCATCAGTTTGCTCGGGTGAGGCTGTTCTGTTCCCTATGGCAAACAATCGGCGAAGTTGCCAACTGATAACCCACACAAAATTTTCTTCAACTAATCCTTTTGCTTGATTAAGGTATGTTTTTTCCTTCTCCCAATTGTCGGTAAAGTTCTCTGGAATTTTATTTAAAAAATCCTTGACTTTTGGGTGATACTCCTGAATTTGGTTTATTAATTGTTTTGTAAGCAATACATTAAACGCCTTTTTACTCGGTACAAAACCAAAGTTGGCATTTTCTATACTTTCTATATTATAAATCTTGTCTGCAGTTTGAATAGTTGTTCCTTTCTTACTATCGTTGTTTGGGTTTGGTTCTTTTTCCATGATGCTAGTTTAAGAAGTTACTATTTCGAATTGATCATGCTCAATTTTAAGTGCCTTAGTAGAAGCTATGAATATTTTATTTTTTTGCATTCGTTGTTATTAAGTATAAAGCTAATTTAATAATTGCATTAATCTCTTGAAAATTATGTTTTTGTCTATTTGTAATTTTTATGAGAATATTACCATTCTATTTATTTGCATCATTCGATTTTTTTAAGAGTTCCCACTAAACGAGTTCTTGTCTATCTAATAACAATCTTCACAAATTTATGGAATACTCAGAAGAATACAAATTTGAAAATGGCAAGACGTATGATATAATAAAATATTCAAAAAAGGGAATCATATATGTCTCATAGCTTAAAATCGCCTTTCCAATTAAACCTTTACAATACTTCAGAATCAATAAAACGTGAATAATGTTATTCCAAAAATAAAACTAAGAAGTAAGGGCCAAAAAAGTAAAGCAGGCATTTTACTCTTATATCGATAATACCAAAAATTAGCTTTTAATAAAATTCCAATTGCATTGATTATGACATAAACAATTGAACCATAGGTTAATAAGAAAAAGTATTCAAGATAAAATATCTCCTGTGACGATATTTTACTCCTGATATCTAAATGGCTAAAAACAATCACAAAAAACATAGCTACACAGACGCTGAATACAGTATCGGGATCGAGTCTATCACCAAGCAACAAAAGGAAAAAAAGCATTGTTGCAACAATGATAAGGGGTGTTAAGTTTGAAATAAATGCATCAATAAAATTACGTTGAATTGAAATAATAAAATACAGGTCTGGAAAATTTTCTTGTTCTACACTCTGGCTTATACCAAAGTCAGTATTCAATTCTGGTGTTCGGAATTCATAATATGAATTCATCAATTTCCATCCATCGATAAACACTCCTTTATTAATTCCTGGCAATATTGAAGCACTGCGAATCTTGTAGGAATCGAGGTCGGGAATGAGTAAGATATTCTGATCAAATGCTTTATTAATTAATCGCAGTTCAATAAGCCCCTCTTCCAATGGGTATGTTTTATGGTTGAATTTTTGGCGAATTTTTGCTGTAAAATGATACTGAACGGTTTCATGACCATCACTTGATGCGGTATTAATCTCCTGCAAGTCCACCTCTGTTGCTTTTGATATAATAAATTCTTTTTTGATGTCCTTTGGAAAATCATCATTGTACTTTTGCCAGATATATCCGGATAATAGAACATCGCTGGGATCCGTAAATTTAATAGCGTCAAGGTATACACCTGTGGGTACAAGTAAAGGGGGCGCAAGTTGAAGTTCTTCGGAACGGTTATTATAATCTGTAATCTTCTTCTGCAACGTTTTTATGTCTGAAATTCGAGCTCCTTTAATTTCATCGGCTGGATTATACCTGAGCGCAATATTCCATATACTTGCAATAGCAAAGAGTATGATAAAGGAGCCAAAGCCAACGATCATCCATTTATACCGAATTTTGTGCGCTATTTTGATGTAAAAACATGCCAGTAAAAACATTAAAAAATTGAGCACAAACACTACAATATTAATAAGCTTATGGCGAATTAAATCTATATCTATCTCTAAATCGTTTTTGAGAAATGTATTTTGAAGTGACCAACCTGAAATGGGAATTGGCTCAAAAACAAGCCATGATTCCTGAAGAGTCGTAGTGCTAATGTGATCAACTATCCCTCCTTCCCCATTCGCTGCTTTATCCGCTACATAAAGTCTGTCCTGATCATTTTTTTCTAGAGCGACCTCGATGATCGTTTTTTGAGAAACTACAAAATCATAATTCGGATGATAAATGTATACTCCTTTTGAGGATATGAGACCGCCAAAGCCACTAGCTCCTAAATCAATATCTTCGAATATTTTTTTTACAGCGTCCAGTGATATATCAATTGTCACAACACCTAAGGGTACTTTTTTATTTGAATTGCGATCCTGATCGTAAAAAACGGATGAATAAGTGACCATAAGGACTTTACCTGCAGGATCCCAATAGGGCTCACTCCATTGATTACCTTCTTTCATTGGTTCAATGAACCAATGAAATTCTGTGGTATAATCATAACTATCTTCTACTTGGCAATATTCAAGTCTTCCTTCATCGCCTTCTACTTTGTAATAATATGGTGCATAGAGTTTAATTGCCGGATCAAAACCATACTGTCGATAACTAATAGATACCCCATAGTAAATAGAATTTTTAAGCAAAACTGCTTCCATCTTTTCCAGCATATCTGTTTTACCGAGCTTGTCAGAAGTAAGATCATTTGCTATGGTATCGGCATTTTGCATTGCCTCCCTAAGTATTAATTCAATATCCTGTGTGGCTTTGACGGTGAAAGCTTTGAGCTCAGCTTTTGTGGTTTTTAATTCATCGTTACAATATTTTTTATAATCATAAATAATTCCTGCAGCTGCAATAAAACTAATGACTGATAACGCTACAAGTATTAAAAATTTACTGTTTTTTTTGAATCGATTTGAAGCAGAAGGTAAAGTGGGTACTATTTTCATTTGAAATTTCTAAAAATAAAATTGTTTTGAATGTTTAAATTTATTAATTCGTCCTCATTATTATTCGAACCCAGCGGCAGGCCATTTGTGAATAATGGGATAATGTACTAACCATTAAATCATGGCCCCTAATTTAAGGTTTAACGGCAATTGTCTTTTCGCCTACTTCTTGAATAAAAGATGTCTGGGTTTTCTTTCATCATAAACCATCAGGAAAAATTGGCATTATCAACTTTATCGATGTTGTATATTTTTTCTGCAGATTGAATAGTCGGCCTTTTAGGCTCATCGTTGTTCGAATTTAACTCCTCTCCCATGTCCCCTATTTAAGAAAAATCAGCTTTGTCAACTTTTTCAATATTGTATATTTTATCTGCTGTTTGATTGGTTGTATCTCCAGTCTGAATATTAATTTGACTGTCTTTTACACCTTGAATATTAATATTTTCATTCCCTGTTATATTTGAATTGTTTGCAGTTCCTTGATGCTCAAATTTCTTAAACTTGTTTATTTCCAATCTCTCCAATTCCTTATTAAATTGGTTCCAAAGATCATTGTTATCTTTATAGGGACTAAAAAAGTGCCCCAGATCGCTAAGCTTTTCTTTAAACTCGTTCAAACTGTCTTCAACCGGTAAATCAGAAGTTTTAAAGTAGGTAAAAATAAAGGGTTTTTGTGTCGATTCAAATTGACCAAATGCCTTTGCAAATTCCTCTGCGGTATACATACCTACTTTGGTATAAGCAAGAAAAACGAACAGATCTGACTCCTTGACGTACTTATTGTATTCACTCTGCGATCCACCAGATGACATGCGAGCAGATAAATCTTCCCATATGTCAAGATGGAGAAAAATTTCTGTATCAAACCAAGCTTTACATTTTCGATATATTTCAATTTCGAATTGATCTCGGTCAATTTTAAGTTCATTAGAAGACGCTAAGAATATTTTGATTTTTTGCATGGATTGATCTTAAGGATAAAGCTAATTTATAAATTCTATTAATCTCTTAAAATTTGCGTTTTTTTCTTTTCGCAAATTTTATAAGTACTATTTACTATGTATTCATCCACCAGATTTATAATTACCCTGGAATGATCCATTACGTTATGATTAGGTGGAGCGTTACACCATTTTATTACTCAATTTTCAATTAGTGCTCCTTCATTATCGGAATGCTTGAAATCGTTTCTCCAATCCAATCTCCAAGATACACCAAAATCCAAAAACCAATCTGAAACATCATTGTCTCCTTGCCAACCTCCCGAAAAATCAAATTGCAAATCCTTATTAACCAAAAGGGAAAACCCAGTATCATAATTGACCCTAAAATCATCGAGACTTCCATAAACCTCGCAAAAGCCACCAAATTTTTCAGAGATACCAAAAGAAAAACTTAGGGCATAAAAAGACTCGGGTTCAGAATTATTTCCACTCCATGTCACTCCCCAATTCGTTCCTAACGAAAGCCAATTCGTTAAGTTATTCTCTGTAGCCAAAATGAAATTACTGCCTAATTTTTCTCTTTTGAAATCTTCGCTTTGCGCTTTCAATAGAATACTTCCTTGTATTCCTATTGCAGGTTTAGCTCCATTAGATTCCAAAATGTTTATCCGTCCGCCAATTTCTGTACTGCTGATTCCTTTTTGGATTTCTTCGATTCCGCTCATCTTGATTTTGTCGGATTGCCATCTAATACCCCCTCTTAACTCAAAATATTCTAATATACCAACTCTCAAAAGAGTATTTTCTGCAAAAGAGTTGTATTCGTTCATCCCTTCATCAACTTTGTTAAACGAAATTCCTGATTGGATTTGAATTACTTTTTTCCCAATAGTACATGCTCCTATTGACTGTCCAGGCCTTCCTGAATTAATGGTTTCATTGAATTGCCCAAAAAGAAAGTTTGGAGCTATCGAAATCATTATCGCTATAAAGACCTGTCTCTTATACACATCTGACGCTGCCGACGAAGAGGATAGTGTAGA
>CAJXUU010000227.1 GCA_913061325.1 uncultured Saprospirales bacterium
ATCTACACTATCCTCTTCGTCGGCAGCGTCAGATGTGTATAAGAGACAGGAATTCAAGATGCATATACCAATACGCGTGAATTTGTAAACTTTATCCACGAGACTTTGCCTGAAGCGAAAATCAATTTTGTTTCAGAAGAATTGGCGGAACAAGGTTTTACTCCATCTGTTTTTTCATTAGATCTTCCAACAAAAGGTAATACTGCTGACGAAAAAGAAGCCTATAAAAGAGCGCTAAATCACAAACTAATCAATTTGATGATTACAGAAATTCCTAATGAAAGTAAGTACTGTGTGAGTTATGGGCAGTTAAAAGGATGTTATTGGACAATTCCTGCAACATCTACTCAAGGGACGACTAAAGAAGGCGACAAAGACTATATCGCCCGTGTAGCCCTTTCGGCTAACATGGACCTTGAACTTCACAAAAAAGTCTTTTCAGACTTTGTCGAAAGTATATGAATAGAGTGGGGAACTACTTGCTTTTTGTTTATAAAGTGTGCCTCGGTATGTGTTTCCACTATTTAATGAAAATTAAAGTGCAACTTGCAAGTATAGTTTAAAACGGATCATATGAAAAAGATAATACTAGCAGTATTTATATTATTAAGCTTTGGATGTGATGAGAAAGTGCCACAAACTCTTTCAGAATCAGAAAATTCAGAAGCTTGGGCATTTACAGATTTTGAAAAAGTAGACAGCCTTAATCCCATACTTAACCCTACCGCAGATTTGGCATTTAAGTGTCCGATATCTCAAAAGCAGATTCGGTGGGAAGAAAGAAACGTATTAAATCCTTCCGCAGTGGTAAAAGGAGATTCTGTTTACCTATTTTATAGAGCTCAAGACTTAAATGGTACTTCCAGAATAGGTATGGCTGTCAGCTCCGATGGTCTTAATTTCAATAAAAGTGCATCACCTGTTTTTTATCCTGATAATGATTTTATGAAAAAGTACGAATGGAATTATCAAAAGCTATTGGATGAGAATTATACAGTGGACTGCCACAACTGTTATTTTGATGGTGCTGAAGACCCTAGAATTATAGAGACTAGTGACCATACTTATATTATGACCTATACCGCATATGATGGTAAAACTGCCCGTCTAGCTCTTGCATCTTCCAAAGATTTGATATCCTGGACAAAACACGGCTTGGTATTAGATGAAGAAGAATACAAAGATACTTGGTCAAAGTCAGGGGCAATTGTAGTTGAAAAGAAAGAGGGGAGACCTATTGCAAAAATGATAGATGGAAAATATTGGATGTATTTTGGAGATACCAATTTGTTTATTGCAAGTTCAGAAGATCTGATAAAGTGGGATATTTGCAAAAACGAGGAAAATGATAAAATGATTTCGGTTCTGCATCCTCGATCAGGCTTCTTTGATAGTAGGTTGGTGGAACCTGGTCCTTATGCTTTATACAAAGAGGAGGGCATCTTGTTAATATACAATGGCAGTAATGCCGCCAACTTTAATGACCCTAAATTACCTAAATTCACATATGCTGCTGGGCAGGCTCTATTTGATAAAGACTATCCGAATAAATTGATAGATAGAACGCAAAGTTACTTTATTCATCCTGATAAGGACTATGAGAAAGTTGGTGAAGTGAATGAAGTGTGCTTTGTCGAAGGCTTAGTTCATTTCAAAGGCAAGTGGTTTCTTTATTATGGAACGGCTGATTCTAAAATTGCGGTAGCAGTCAATAGGGATAAGTTTTAATTCAAAGTATTGACATCTGGACAATGTCCATTCTGTCTTTCGATTGGATGTTATATATTCTGATTAATTGAATATACCCTTGTTCAATAGTTTTAGATATAACTAAGATGTACTAATTCAATTATGTTGGAGTTTAAGGTTTTTAGATCATTAATAAACCTCTTTAAGAATGATTCGTAAATCGATATATTCAAATATGTATTTGACTACCAAAGTTGCATACCACTATGCAATATCCAAACCTCACGATAAACACGCTCCTGGCATGATCTAACTAAAGATTGTGGGCAATACGATTTACTGATGCGGATTGAGCAAATCAAGGTGTATTCTCTACTATACTATACATGTTTTCTCTATGCAACAGGCTAGCTCTTAAGCTGGTATAACCATTTTGAGTCAACTTTACAATGACAGGAATCAAATACTGCAGTGACTTATATCACTGAGTTTTTTCTTGAATAGATGTAATATTGAATTGTGAAAATGCAGACTCCCGAAATGGGTAAATAAACAAAAAAATAGAGGCTATATGAAAATATTTCTTTACACAACACTCATTATATTCTTGTTTGGATCAATCAATAAAGTTAGTGCATGTTTTCCTTTTGGTATAGGTTTTTCGACACAAGAAGACATTGATAATTTCCAGAGTGATTATCCAAATTGCACAGAAATCGAAGGAGAACTTATAGTTGCAGGTCCTTCTATCTTCAACTTAGATGGCCTTTCTTCAATAACGTCTATTGGTGGAGGGCTGAACATAGCAAATACTTCCTTAACAAGTTTATCAGGGTTGAATTATGTCACTTCAATAGGTGGTTCATTTGATTTTCAGAATAATACTTCTTTAGCAGACATCTCAGCTTTAAGCAATTTGACATCCATTCAGGGGTATTTTATATTGGATGGAAATACAGCCTTAACTAGTTTAGCTGGATTAGAAAACATAAGTTCAATTGGAGAATACTTTGCTTTATACGATAATGAAGCTTTAGTACATTTAGTAGGATTAGATAAGCTGACATATGTTGGTGATGGCCTGATATTACGGGACAATGATGCCCTACTAAATCTGACTGGACTTGAAGAGTTAACTACTATTGATAATGAGCTGACAGTGAGTGATAATAGTTCTTTAGAAAATATTTCAGCATTGATTAAATTAACTACGATCGAAGGTAGTTTAGAAATAGACAATAATCCTGCTTTAACTTCTATATCAGGTATGAATAACTTGGTGAGTATAGGGGATTATCTAGATATCATTGAAAATGTCGCATTAATTGAAATAACAGGGCTAAACAACTTGATGTCCATAAATGGCGATGTGTATATTTCTGATAATAGTTCTTTAGAAAACATTTCGGCAATGAATAGTTTAGCGACTATCAATGGATATCTATATGTAGGTTACAATGACGCATTAATGGATATAACTGGATTGACTAATCTAACATCGATCGAGGGACAATTTGAAATATCTGGTAATTCTTCACTTTCAAATTTATCTGCATTTGAAAGTCTTACAACTATCGATGGGAACCTAACTATTCGAGGCAATTCAGCACTAAGCAGTTTATCAGGCCTCCAAAATATTGACCCCAACACAATTATATCTACCTATGATGAAGACTTGACAATTGTTAATAATGATAATCTATCTGAATGTGAAGTGCAAAGCATTTGTGCCTTTTTAGATTTAGAAGATAAGACAATGGCTGTCTATGGCAATAAGTCTGGATGTGAAAATGCATCAGAAATTATAGATGCCTGCTCGACTGTCAATACTTATGATAATGAATGGTCAAGCAATAGTATCATCGTCTATCCGATACCTGCTTCTAATTATTTTAGAATTGACTTTGAAAGAAGCAATAAAACGGATTCACAAATTAGACTTATTGATATTTCTGGAAGGGTGCTTATGTCATTGAAATTGGATAATAATAAAACAACAGAGTTTGATCTAAGTAGTATAAGCGCAGGTCTTTATATTATCAACATCAGTGATGGCAACAATAGCATAAACAAAAAGCTGATTGTGGAGAGATAAAATTAGTTAATATAATTAATTGTCAGTGCCAATGAAATTGTTCTTTTTGAACTCCATTTATACTTTGGTATGTAAGGACTTCTAATTTCCTTTCACCATGTAATATGATAAAGTATACTTATAATGAATAAAGGTTTAATTTCCTTATAAAACCATTTTCTTAATAATCACCATCTGACCAAAGTGATAATAACAATGTTCGATCATTGCATTGATATTCTTGTAATATGAGCCATAATCCTCTTTCACAAAATGACTATCTAGTTTTTTGTCAGTCATATTATCAATGTGTGAGGCAAACTTCTCAGAATTTGTAAATAGACTATCTCTTAATTTTCCCCAATCTTCTTCTGTGGTAATCGGATCCATATCAAAACTAAATTTATCTCGAATCGTCAATTCTCCACCTTCGAATACTTGAAGGACTCCGTGCACATAATAATTCAGGTGAAATGTAAGTGCTGCTATTTTATTAAGCGAGCCAATTTTAGTAGTTGCTTGTGTTAAAGTCAGATCTGAAAGTTGCTCTTTGATATTGGTGAAAGCAATTAGTTTCCCATCAAGGGTTACTTCTCGGAATCGTTTTGCTAGTTCTGTGGACCTCATAGATGTTTAGAATGTAGAAGATTTTAGAATGATAGTAAAGTTATAATTTTTTGAGAATAGGTAAAAGAGTTATCGCCTTCGTATTTGTATTAAATTTATGATATACCGTTTTTGTTTAAAAGCATAGTCGTTGATTAACGGATAGTCAAAGTCTAAAGTTTTGTATATTTTTGAGGCAAGGTGTATTATGATATTGAAGCTTTTGTATTAATTTATGATGTATATTTGATGAGGTGTAGACCTAAACTTGTTAGCTGTAATTAAAAAAATGAACGAACTCACAGATTACATAAAAAAGGGCATTCCTTTATCCGATGATATCCAGAATAAGTTGGAGGAAATTACAGTAGAAAAAAAAGTGGTTAAAGGAGAAATAATTCTCCCTGAAAACTCAAATAAAAAGGAACATATTTTTGTAGCAAGTGGTTGTTTACGTTCTTTTTATAAAGCTGAGAATGGAAAAGAACATACACTACAATTTGCCATTAAAAACTGGTGGATAGGGGATTATATGACGCTTTACACAAATGACAAATCTGTTGTTTCTATAGAAAGTTTATCTCATTCTAAGATTTTAGTAATTGATCATTCTAATATTGAAAAAATCTATCTAGAATACCCTCAATTCGAAGCTTTCCAGCGCAGGAATTTTGAAAGACGTATTGCCACATTACAAAAGAGAATTCTTAGTTTATTAACCCTATCTGCATCAGAAAAATATGATCAATTTGTTACTGATTATGCAGCATTTGAAAAAGTTATACCAAACTATCAGATTGCTTCATATTTAGGAATAACTCCAGAGAGTCTAAGTAGAATCCGAAAGGAAAGAATAAATAAATAATTTCTTACCATAGATCAAGTTATATCTTGTTGATAGTGTCGACCTTTGTGTTTCAACAATAAAATACAATGAGTTATTTAGATAAATTAAATCAACGGTATGCTACTAAAGCTATGAATGGTGAGGTAGTTCCTCAAGAAAAAATTGATACCATACTTGAAGCGATTAGACTTGCTCCAACTTCGAGTGGGTTACAGCCATTTGAAGTTTTTGTTATTACGAACAAAGAAATCAAAACACAGATAAGGGATATCGCTTGGAATCAATCACCTGTAACTGATTGTTCACACCTTTTGGTGTTTGCTGCATGGGATAATTATACAGCCGATCGAATAAATCATATGTTTGATTTGACCAACGAGGTTAGAGGATTTAAAAATGAAGGTTGGGAAAATTATCGTCAACAATTGTTAGCTGCTTATACTGTACGTGACGCAGAAACAAATTTTCAACATGCTGCACACCAGACCTACATTGCCTTTATGTCTGCAATCACTCAAGCTGCATTTGAAGGTCTAGACAGCACACCTATGGAAGGGTTTGATCCAAAAGCATTAGATGAAATATTAGGTTTACGTGAAAAGGGATTGCGAAGTACTCTTCTACTACCGGTAGGTTATAGAGATGCAGAAAATGATTGGTTGGCAAATCTTGTAAAGGTTAGAAAACCATTGAAGGAACTTGTGACAACTATGAAGTGATTAAAAAAGACTAGCTCATTTCATCATAAACAACAGATAAAATTTAAATATTATGCTTAAAAAAATATTAATTGGATTAGCAATTTTAATTCTCATTGCTTTAATCACTTTTTACGTAACGACAAGACCAACAGCTACTGAAGACGGAGCATATATTCCATCTCCACTCGCATTAAAACTGGCAACTTCTCCTACAACAGATTTTGATAATACCATTTATGAAAATCCGCACAAAGGCAATAAAAAAGTACTGATGGTGTGTACGGAAGAAAGAAATATGACCATGGAAAATGGTAAATTATTTTCAACAGGAAATCATCCTGTCGAAATGATGCTACCAATATTACATTTAAAAAATGCAGGATTTGATGTAGATATTGTAACTCCAACTGGAAAACCAGTCAAAGTTGAAATGTGGGCAATGCCCGAAGATGATAAAAATGTAAAAAGCATCTTTTCAGAATTCAAGAATAAAATTGAAAACCCTGGAAAACTATCAGCTTTTGTTCAAAATTCAATGAATGACAGTACGGATTATGTAGCTATATTTATTCCAGGAGGACATGGAGCAATGCTAGGCTTACCTGATAATAGTGACATGAATAAATTACTTCATTGGTCACATGATAATGATATGTTTACGCTTGCTATTTGTCATGGTCCAGCTGCACTACTAGCTGCAAGTTTAGATGGCGATAAAGGTTCATTTCTTTATAAAGATTACAAAATTGCTTCCTTCCCAGATGCTGTGGATGCTCAAGGGCCAATGATAGGTTATACGCCAGGTGCTTTGACCTGGAAATATGGTGAGCGATTAAATAAATTGGGAGTAACGATTATAAATGAAGCCGCTGATAACACTGTTCATATCGACAGAAAATTAATTACTGGGGCGAGTCCTCAGGCAGCGAATGCGTTTGGGAAGTTGGCCGCAATCGAACTTCTCAAAGCGGTAAATAAGTAATAACACAGATATTTAGAATGTAGAAGATTTAAGAATGAAAGTAAAGTTATAATTTTTTGAGAATAGGTGAAACGAGTCATTGTCTTCGTATTTGTATATGATTTTTGATCTACTGTTTTGATTTAAAGCATAGTCGATGAATAACGGATAATCAACGATTAAAATTTTGTATACAATTAATATATAGATGTTTATGGTAGTGCTGTTTTGTGTTAATTTAAGGTGTATATTTGATGAGGTGTAGATATGCACACGTTGTGTGCAAGCAAAGAAATGACGACAATAGCAAGAAATAAAGCAATTGAATTATCAGTAACAGGACTGACAGTAGTTTTGATTGCCTTGACTATTCTGACTTATTCCCTTGACCAAGAAAAATCAAATTGGGTTTGCGGACCAGTCCTACTCTTAGTTGAAATTATAGCAATTGGGATTCAATCAATATTAACATTCACAATTTGGAGAACCGAAAATAGAAGACTGAAAATTGGATGGCTTGTACTGAGTATTTTAATAGTCGGTTTTATAGCATATGGATTTGTGAATTTTAATCTAAACTGTTCATAATTTAGATATATGGACTCACAATACACGATTATCACGATAATAACTGTACTAATGTTTTTGGTTCCGCTTCTTTTGACATTAAATCATCTAAAAAGTCGAATGAATTTTAGTCTTACCAATATTCGGTTACTTTTCAATTTAGGACTTATATATCAAATTGGAGTTGGACTTATTTTCTACTTGACATTTTTGGTTTTTGGCGGTGACATTTTTAGACAAGAATTAAGAACTGAGTGGTTTGATGTGGTTTCAATGGCAACGGTTTGGTTTTATGTAATCGGACTATTCTATTACATTCCAGCTTTAATTCTTTTAAACCTGATAATTGGAGTTGTAAAATGGATAAGAAAAAATAAAGCCAGCACACAACACGGTATATAGCAAATAGGGCGTTCGGTGGTTTACGAAAGTTCAGTGCTCTATACAAACACCGCCAAATCGTTGATTTGGCTTTTAAGAATGAATAAATTAAAAACAAAATACAACGTTTTGGCTCAGTGCAAACTTGAAAGTTTATCGCTTTCTACTGCCCTACTTGCCATATACTAAACGTTGTGAGCAATACGAAAAAACATCAGGCAACCATTCAATAGTTTTTTACGTCTTTATAATAAACGACCAAACCAAAATCAAATATGAAAATCTTAAAACCGATATTATTTGCCTTTTTAATTCTTCTGTCATTTAGCTGTTCCGTAACTCATTATCAAAAACAAGGAACAGTACAACCCAAATCATTTGATTCTGAAACTGAATTTACGACTATAAAGACTGTAATGATAATTCCGTCTAAAATAAATGGTGTTTCGAAAAATTTCTTTTTTGATACAGGTGCCCAATACTCTATGATTCAAAGAGATTCAATCATAGGTTCAAAAATGACACTTGACGGACCATCTAACCGTAGCATTGAAACTGGAAGTGAATTGGTTAAATCATTTGAAATTGGCAGCGTCGAATTCGTGGGCACGGTCGCATCAAATACTGATATGGTTGGACTAAAGGAGCAAATTCCAAATTTCGGAGGTATAATTGGAACACCAATTATAAACAAAGCGAATTGGCTAATCGATTATCCTAATAAAAAACTACGGATTTCAAACAAAAACTTGGCTGACGAAACTTTTGAAACAATAAAAATCAAAAGAAAAGGTGGTTCGCCCTACACTTATATCACAATCAATGGAACTGAATATAAAGTTGTTATAGATTTTGGTTCATCATCCGAATTCAGCTTACCGAAAGAGTCTAAACTCGCAAAACAACTTTTACAGCAATATTCATTTGAAGACAATGAAAGAGAAAGATACACCCTTGGTGGACTTCAGACGATTAAAGAAAAGGTCGGAATTGTACCTTTAATAACATTAGGGAATATAGAATTTAAAAATGTGAGTACAAAAATTGGAGTTCAAAGTCAGCCGAGAATTGGAATTAGTTTTTTTAAAGACTATAAAATTTACATTGACAATCTGGAAAATATTTATAAAATTAAAAAGTAGAGCGGAAAGCACTGCTCACAACAACGTGTATAATTAATTGCTTTAGCAAGTGCTTATTTGAAAAATTCCTTCGGAATTTTCTCAGGTTCGTATTTGTTTACTAATTTAGTTGCTTAACCGCGCAACTAACCATACACAATTCCGTTGGGCTTAATTAAAAAAAGACATCATATTGAAAGAAAAACTAATTTGGCTAGATAGTGTAAGAGTTATTTCTACAATAGCTGTTATTATACTTCACGTA
>CAJXUU010000228.1 GCA_913061325.1 uncultured Saprospirales bacterium
CTACACTATCCTCTTCGTCGGCAGCGTCAGATGTGTATAAGAGACAGTACCTACACCTTAATATATAAAAAGTCGTTCATAGGAGTATTAAAATAATGGTATGCATTGAATAATCATGTAAAACTGCTAAGTTTATGTTTCAATCCAATATAAAAAACAAAAGTTGACCAGATGAAAAATATTTTGATCCCATTTTTACTTTTAGTATTTATGTTTTCTTTAGTTGATGATGCTTCTGCACAAAGAAGAGGTAAAAAGAAAAGACGAACGAAAGAAAATACAGAAGAGAAAGATGAAAGGAGAAGTTCCAGAGATGAGGAGGAGGAGGAGGAGGAGGATTATGGTTCATCAGGTATCAAAGAAAAATTAAATACTGAGATCAAGCTTGGGAATTTGAATTTTTTCGGAAGCGTTTTCAACATTTCACTAAAATCAAATGTTGGTTATAAATTTAATAATACATTTTCAGCAGGCTTAGGAGGTAAATTTGATTATTACTACGTTAGTAGAGTTGGTCCTGGAGATGAGGGTTTCTTTAGTTATGGAGGTCTCGCTTATGCTAGAGCCAAAATCTCCCAACAACTATATGCACAAGTCGAATATAATGTATTTAATAGTGCTTTTTCTTTACCTAGAAAAACGTATTTATACCCAAGTGCAGGAATGGGATATATATATCAAGGATTTAACTGGACTTCCGGTATTGAGTTATTAGTACCACTAGATGATGAAGTAAGAGACTTTTTTGGAATCGTGGAATACTGGATCACCTTTAGTCATAATTTCTGACATTAAGCTTTTCTCTAATAAAATACACATGTTGAACATTTAAGAATTAAACTATCTTGGGTGCTTGCTTAAACTTCTTCGGCTTCTACTATCGAAACTTTATACAGGCTTGCAAAGTTGAAAATATTTTTTTTATAATGTTTGAGCTATATATTTCTACATTGGAGAAGTATTTGATCTTGTTTATACTATGATCGTTCTATTTTACGATTAAGGATATTATAATGAAGCCATAATTTATTTTGACCATTTAATTAGTCTGAATAGATATAAACCTGCTACCTTCTACAACGCTCCATTGAGTCATTATCAATTAAGAGGGGATGAGATATTTTTCAAAACAATAAAAGAAGGAATAAGTGCTTTCCAAAACATGATAGGTTCCTTGACTTAGAAAAGTTATATGTTAGCTGATATTAAATTGATTTCAAAAAATTCTTGAAATAAATCCACGTCCAAAGCATTCAAAAAATCACATTCTAAAAGAACTTTATATATTTGCGGCACTTTTGAATATTGGTAAACGTTTTTACACTCCAAGTTCAACTTTATAAATAAATAAATATGAATCTTAAAGATATATTAGCTATTAGTGGTCTTCCTGGCCTTTTTAAAATGATGGACTCAAGAGGCAATGGTCTCTTAGTTCAAGGCATAGATGGAGGCAAAACAAAGTTTTACTCAATGAGAAAACACCAGTTCACTCCTATGGAAACGGTAGCGATATATACGATGAGTGACACGATAGAATTAAGTGAGATACTCCAAAGAATGCTAGATCAGATCACTGAAAATCCTCCAGCTGGAGTTAAGGACAGCAAAGAAAAGATCGAAGATTACTTTTCTAGTATTGTTCCTGATTATGATGAAGATCGTGTCTATGTAAGTGACATGAAAAAAGTAATCAAATGGTTCAGCATCCTAAATGAAAAAGGATACTTAACAATGGAACCAGATGACGAGGAAGAGTAATATCCCTTAGCTTCCGACAAGGCATTGCTTATCATTCCAAACATAATGTCTAATTCGTATTATATTTTGTTTGGCAAATAAGCAATTCGTTTCTATATTGCTTACATGCTTAAAAATCTAAACACCAAAGATACTATTTCTCATGCTTCTAAATGTATAGAAGTAATGATGTCTTCCTATAGCTTTTTCATGAAAAACAAGTTGTGGAAAGGGTTTTTCAAACACAAATGGATCGCTTTGGCTACAATTGGCATTTCAATACTGTTCAGCTATTGGATGATCTGTGACGTAGCATCTTTCCTTACCTCTTCAGTAGACATCCCCATCAATGATGCAGGTATCATCGCAGATCAAATGAGTGATGAGTCCAAAAAAGAACACGCTCAAACTGCGATTTCTGGGGGCTCAAAATACCTTTTACTCATCATTTTAGAGATTGTAATTTTCTACTTTTCAGTAAAAACAATCGAAATACTGACTGGCAAAGAACAACCAATCCGTATGTCTAGCTTTTGGCAAGCTGAAATTCGTATGATCAAGGTTCTGATAAGAGGATTTGTACAAGCTTTCGTAATTCAGATTCTTCTGTCTATTTTGTTTGGTATTTTTGGAATGCCTGATGGAGTAAAAGGATTTGTCATGTTTTTTGTCTACGCATTCTTCGTAGGCCATGCTTTTTTTGACAATTACAACGAGCTATACAAGCTATCCATTAAGAAGAGCGAAATTATTACCCAATATCACTTTGGCGCTACTCTTGTGCTTGGTACAGTGTCAAGTGTATTGTTGTTGATTCCGATAATAGGACCCATAGTGACTCCCATTTTTGCAGCTATTACCGCTAATGTTTATGGATATAGATATAAATTGAATGAGATTGTGGAGTGATGGTCAAAAAAACTGGGAATTCTAGATAAACAAAATTCCCAATTCTTTAGAATCACGACCCTACCCTCTTCGATTCATCTTCAATTCCTGTCTTTCTTTTTCTTGATTTCACATTGGTATTTCCGAAGTTATAGCTTACACTTACTGCAGCTCTACGACTATCCCAATTCCCCATTCCTTCGCCAATCAGACCATCGAAATTAGACACTCCATCCCAACCTGACTGAAAGAAAATATCATTTACACTTAATCTAACATTCATCAAGTCATTGAAGAATTTCTTTTGAAGGCCAAGGTTCAGACTCCAAGTTTCGTTGTATTTGAAAACTCCACCCCATACTCCTGGTCCAGAAAAGTATCCAGAAATTTCCCCTGTAAATCCTTTTGGTAATGTAAACGTATGTTGTTGAAAAATAGAATACGTAAATGCTTGAATGTCCACAATAGCTCCATCTCCATAGTCAGCTTGATTATTTAGGTACCCTCCGCTGATATTTACAAATGCATTCCACCACGGTTTCACTGTAAATGGAAGTGCAGCATTGAATCCATAAATAGTCTGTTCTGCAAGATTTGCCCATGTTATAAAACCAGCTCTTGGATCTTCATCATCAGGTGCAATTAATCTTGTGATCTGATTGGTCGTATTGCTATAGCTCAATTTGAAATTGTATCGATAATTTAGGGTGTATCCTAATTCCAGATTATTTACTATTTCAGGGATAAGAGATTCATTACCTTTCATGAATGATAATTCACTTAACTGCACAGTAAATGGATTTAATACATTGTAATCGGGTCTATTGATTCTTCGTCCATAATTAAGAGACCATGTTTTGTTGGGCGCTTGTTGAAACGTCAAACCACCTGATGGGAAATAATTCGTATAATTAAGTTCAACTGGATCCTCTTGTAGCTCCTCCTTGAAAGCTCTCAAGTCTCCAACAGCATCTGTCGACTCTACTCTTAGCCCAGCTGACATACCCCATTTTTTATTTATTGATCTCTGAAAATTAGCATATCCAGCGTATACATTTTCATCATAAAAAAACTCATTTGACCTTGTATTATTTAATTCTCTCTCACCACCCAAGATATCGTAGAATAAGAATGAATTATCCGTAGATACCTTACTTACCTTTGATCCTAATCCTATCTTACCACCGAATACGTCCGTTTCATAATCTATCTTTCCAGTATATATATCAATGTTTATAGGTGTATCATATTCTGTAAGCACTTCTGTCAGAAGCGTAGTTTCATCTACCAAATAATATCTATTGGGTTGGACATAAGCATAATCATTTCTATATCGTCCATAATCCAAATCAATATTCAATGAATGTTTTTTATTGTCAAATGCATAGTTTACATTGTAAGTACTTTGGTCTCTTGTCTGATCAGATAAATTTTCAGCTATGAGCACACTATCAATATTGGAAACATTCTCTAGCTCTGATATTTTAATCCTATTTTCAGACACATTTTCACTTGACTGGTTTTGTCCTGAGACTAAAAACCCAATGGTTGAATTTTCGCCAATAAAAAAATCAGTTCCCCACCGATAATTTATTCCGTTCGATGCATTTTCAGAGTTATTAATTTCATCAAGTAATAGTCCATTCTGATTATTTCTGAATGACATATCGTGATAACTTGACCCACCATTATACCCTAAAGTGCCGAAGGTATTCAGCAATTTATTTCTATAATTTCCTACAGAACTGATATTACCCTTTCCTAATCTACCCTGACTAAGAGAGCCACTGATGGATCCATTTACACCATGACTCTTATCTCTTTTCAATCTTATGTCGATGATTCCTGCGTTCCCTTGAGCTTCATATTTTGCTCCAGGGTTAGTAATGATATCCATACGATCTATTTGCTCTGCAGGCAGGTTACTTAAGTAAGCATTAAGATCATCTCCTGTAAGTGGTAGTCGTTTACCATCCACATAAATAAGTACTCCAGATCGGCTTAGAACAGTAATATTGTTATTGTTATCAACTAACACACCTGGGGCTTTTCTCAATAAGCCAAGGGCATCATCGCCAGCACTATTTATAGTTCCTTCAACATTGAATACCATTCTATCAGGCTTTACCTCTATGAGTGAGCGCTTTGCCTTCACCACGGCCGTTTCTAATTCCACAGCATTGATCTCCAAAATAAAATCAGATAAAACAATATCATCGCCTTGCATATTTATTGGCTCAGATTTAAAATTTGTGTACCCAATAAAACTAGCTTCAATATAATAAGACCCATTCTCTAGATTTCTAAACTTGAATTGTCCATTCTCGTCAGATGATTCTACTTTTATCATTTTGGCACCTGAAACAGTATATAAAACCACATTCGCAAACATTACGGGTAACCCATCACCATCCAACAACTTACTTGATAATGTATGTTGTGCATTAATTGTAATTCCAGAAAATAAGAAGAAAATAAGAAGTAGCAAATTTTTCATTTCGTATAGATTGATAGATTGACTGCAAATATTGTGTTTCGCTTATGATAAGACATATATTTTAGATAAAAGATGCAATTTGGTCTACACAAATATTATTTTTAAATGTATTTGTTGATACTATGGCAGATCCAAAGGTGTTCACTTCTTTATTCGTATGTGTACCACGCGCGGCTTCATTGCAAACTAGTGATCACATCACTTGAAGCGATCAGATCATTTTGTCATTCTATCCAGGTAAGTTTAATATTAGATTACTTATAATCGCAATTCTATACTCATTGCAGGGATTCCGCACTATATAAGCTCACGAAATTGAAGTCTAGAATACATAAAAAGTATTAGTTTTGCTTTATGAAAGTTTGTATTGCTGAAAAACCATCTGTAGCAAGAGAAATTGCTTCTGTTATAGGAGCGAAGGCAAGAAAGGACGGATATTTCGAAGGCAATGGATATGCAGTCACTTGGACTTTTGGCCATTTTTGTTCCCTCTATGCACCAGATGAATATAAGCCTAGTTGGAAGCGATGGGATCTCAACTCTCTCCCGATGTTGCCTGAAAAATTTGAAACTAAACTGATAAATAATTCTGGAGTTAAAAAACAGTTTAAAGTTATAAAAGAGCTTTTCCAAAAAGCTTCTGTAGTCATAAACTGTGGTGATGCAGGAATAGAAGGGGAGCTCATACAGAGATGGGTGATAAACCAAGCAAAATATAAAGGTCCGATTCAGAGACTGTGGATATCATCTCTTACAAATGAGGCAATCAGAGAAGGATTTGGGAAATTGAAACCCGGAAGTGATTTCGATAAATTGTTCTATGCTGGTAGTGCTAGAGCAATCGGCGATTGGTTATTGGGAATGAATGCGACCAGGCTGTACACCCTAAAATATGGTGGATATAAACAAGTACTATCTATAGGTCGAGTGCAGACTCCTACCCTAGCGATGATCGTAGAGAGACATCATGAAATCAACAATTTCGTATCCAAACCTTTCTGGGAATTGCAGACTATTTATAGAGATACAGCTTTCAACAGAATCAAAGGACGATTCGAAAAAGTAGAAGACGGTCAGGCAGTATTGAATAAAATCAAGGATAAAGAATTCAATATTGTATCTGCAGATAGAAAGGAGGGAAGAGAGTATTCTCCAAGGCTGTTTGATCTTACTAGTTTGCAAGTATTTTGTAACAAACGTTATAGCTATAGTGCAGATCAGACGCTGAAATTAGTCCAAAAACTATATGAGATGAAGGTTGTCACTTACCCAAGAGTGGACACTAGTTATCTACCAACAGATTTACATCCAAAGATCAAAGGGATTCTACAAGGGATGAAGTCTTATAACCAATATACGCACGTAGTATTGGCAGCACCGATAAAGAAAACAAAAAGAGTATTTGACGATAAAAAGATAACAGATCACCATGCCATCATACCGACGGGCAAAGAATCTCATCTTGATGGAGGCTTGGCAAATGTGTATGATGTGATCGCAAAGAGATTCATTGCTAATTTCTATCCCGAATGTAAGGTTGCCAATACTACTGTGATTGGTAAAGCGGCAGATGAAGAATTCAAAGCAACGGGTAAAGAAATATTGGAACCTGGATGGAGAGTCCTATTTCCAAAATCAAAGAAGAAAGACTCCGACAGTATAGAGAAAGAAGAAGATAAAATACTGCCTTCATTTACCGTAGGGGAATCAGGTCCACACGAACCGAAACTAGTAGAAAAGAAAACTCAACCTCCTAAGTACTTTACTGAAGCAACATTACTAAGAGGGATGGAGACCGCTGGTAAAGCCGTAGATGATGAAGAATTGAGAGAATTGATGAAAGCAAACGGTATAGGTCGACCTTCCACGCGTGCAGCCATTATTGAAACTTTATTCAAAAGAAAATATGTAAAGAGAAGCAAGAAAATGCTACTTCCTACTGATATTGGTATCCAATTGATAGATACGATTAATAACAAGATGCTCAAGTCTGTTGAATTAACAGGTCAATGGGAGAAACAACTTAAGGATATAGAAGCTGGCACTTACAACCCCAAAGCATTTATACAAAATATGAAGAAAATGGTGGACGACCTCGTAACTGAAGTACGCATGGAAAAACACCGACCATTTGTCTCAACTGATACAAAATCTAAATACTCAACTAAAGGAAGTAAAACAAAATCAACCAAAAGTCGAACGACAAAATCAAATTCAGCATCGCCAACCAAAGCACCAATCACGCAGTCAAAGTGCCCTAAATGCAACTCGGGAAATCTAATAAAAGGGAAATCTGCTTTTGGATGTTCTCAATGGAAATCTGGATGTAAATTTATATTGCCATTTGAAATTCATGGTAAAAAAGTATCTGAAAATCAACTGAGGAGATTGATCGTTAAAGGATGTACTACAAATCTAAAAGGCTTTACCTTCAATGGAAGTAAAGCTGAAGGATTAGTAAGATTTGACGATGGTTTTTCATTAATATTTGAACCTAAAAAAGGAACAATAACTAATTATTCGCCCCAAAACTCAGATGCTCCACCTTTTTGTCCAAAATGCAAAAAAGGAAGGATAATAAAAGGCAAAACAGCCTATGGGTGCAACTCCTGGAAGTCAGGATGTGATTTTAAATTTTCTTTTGATAAGATCAAGGAAATTGCAGCTGGAAAACCGTTGACGAAGGAGTTAGTGATGGGAATCATTAGCAATAAAAAATCCTGACAAAACATACATTCTGTCAGGATTTCCTATCTTATTTTAAAAACCTTATAATACGAAAGAACCCTCTCTTACGGCAATTGCTCTACTAGATGCACGAAATTTGTTCTGGTTTCCGTATTTTGAGAATAGAATAGAACTTGCTCCAATACTAGATTTCGATCATCATCTGGTGCTGTGAATTTTGCTTGACCATTCATGTCAAAATCACTCTGTAAGTATCCTACAGATCCACTATAATTTACTTTGTACTGTGGGTTGAGGTTCAAGTCAAAACCAGCCACCTCAGCTTGTAAAATATTCACATCACTATTGTTAGCTATATAACAGATAACTCCATCTGCATCAAAATCTCCACCCCAGAGTACCATTAATTCATCAGCTCCAACCATTATATTCTTCTGAGCTAAGCCTGAATAGTTGAATTGGTTGTTTGTATTTCCAAAATCAAAAACTGGTGTGTCAACAGAAGAAAAATCAATTAGGTCAGCCATTTCAACAGTTGTCACAGGGTACTTAGTCATTACACCTAGATGGTTTCTATGTCTAATCACTATAAAAAAGAAATCAGGATCCACATTGTTAAAAAACAATGGGCTCGTACCATCAAGATCGACAATATCGCCATCCCTTTGTAAAAGCCCAGCTCTCGTTGCTATTGTGCTCGTGTAATCGTTTTTATCTCTCAATTCAACAAATATCCAATCTACAATAGCATTCTCTCCTGTCACATTAAATACAGAAAATGGAAATGGTATAGTTTGATATTGAACAAAAGTTCCACACCCTTCATGTGTGTACTTTGTTGTAACATCTACAGTAGTATAACTATTGACGATGTATGGAGTCTGATAGATATCATGATCAGGAATTACTCTCTGATTGTTGAATGGATTAGATCTTAGATCATCTCTCATGAGTGGACGACCATGTGTCTCCCCTACTTCATAACTATTTCGAATAGCACCATCTAGGTAGGCTCTTGCATTCAACTCTAAACCTTGACTATAAAGTACAGAAGATGCAAAAAGCATAAAAAGAAATACCGAAATTCTAAGGGTGAATGTGGATAATTTCATGAGAATAAGTTTATAATTATATTTAAAAATTCGTTTCGTTTTTTCAACGGTCCGAATAGCCTGTCAATAAATAGACATGCTACATAATCATTCTCATGAAATCTTAGGCTTGAATGCCAGATTAATGGTTGGTCACATTAATAAAAACAAATATATAAAATAGTTTGAATCTATGCTATTTATATATGTAAAAATATCATAATAGATGAAATAATGAGATTGTTGATTGAATTCTGTCTCTTATACACATCTCCGAGCCCACGAGACAGGCAGAAATCTCGT
>CAJXUU010000229.1 GCA_913061325.1 uncultured Saprospirales bacterium
TCATCATACTGGCCCAGCCGGTAATGCGCCCAGCCCAGCGAATCGACGATGTAGCCGTCATTGGGTCTCAGATCGACAGCGGCGCGGATCAGGTCCATGCCCTCTTCGAGATTGATGTTCATGTCGATCCAGGAATATCCCAGATAGTTCATCACCTGCGGCTGATCGGGAAACAGCTCCAGCGCACGTTTGAAATGTGCTTCCGCTTTGGGCCACTGTTTCAGTCGCTCATTGGCGATGCCCGCCTGGAAAAACAGATTCCAGTCATAAACTTTCCTTTTGTGTTGATCTGATGATACCGCATTTCAATATTTCCAACTTCGTCTACTAATCCAATTAAATGTCCTTTTTTGATTTGTCCACCACTATATTCCGAAGTCAAAATTTTACCGTCTTGTTTATATATAAAAATAGTGTCCTCTGCTGTTTCTCCATTTTCAGAGTTCTTGATAGGTTTAAATTTTTTATTGTTATAGTTCATTTTCAAAATGATAATGTTTTCATGTTCATTTTTTTTTAAAAGTGACACCACTCTCAGGAGTTGCGTAGGTTTGCAATAACCTTTAAATGATCTTTTTTTATTTCATATCGATTTACCTTCTGATGAAAGTTTATCCAACCAGGTTTTGTGTCATAAGTACGACCTAAATTAATCTCTAGTTTTTTCAAGACTATATTTGGAGCATTATTCTCTAAATATGGTTCACAAATTAATTTCTCGAGGTCAAAATTTTCGAAAAATAAGGAATTGTCATTAATAAAAACTCTAATCCAAGTCCCTTTTTTCTTTTAGTATTATCCCATAGATGTAAATGCATCGTTGCAGTTTTCCCAAATTCAATTTGATTAATATTTGAATGACCTATAGGTTGATCATCAAGTAGCCAAACAATGTAGTAAAACTCTTTTTCAAAATATGTATTTCTAAAATCAGATTCAAGCTTTGCTATCCATTCTTTTCGTTTGGGAAATTTACTTTTATCTGCTCCCATTCTTTTAACAAAATCACTATCTGCATCAATGAAATAATCGACAATATTTTCAATCTCATTTACCGTTAATTCTCTTACGCTTAATTTCATTTCCGTATTTTCTTATATGGCACACATCTTTGAGTATGAAAAACCATTTAATTTATTTTATACGTGGATAACAACTTATTATTATTCATAAATCCTGATAACCTTTCCGTTATCTTTTCCTTTTACGCTTCTTTCATAGGCTTTTACAACCTTATTCATAGGAATAGGATTATGACCTGGGAAATAATCCTTGTATTTTTCGTACGCATCCTCAACCATTCCTAAAGAAACAACATTCACTCTGATTCCGTTTTCAATTTCCAACGCAACGGCTTGAACAAAACTGTGGATTCCGCCATTAACCATCGCTGCACTTGTTGTTTTAATTACTGGGTCATCCGCTAGAATTCCAGTAGACAGTGTTATTGCCCCACTTTGATGCAAGTAATTCTTTCCAATACGAACAAGATTGACTTGCCCCATCAATTTACTTTTTAGCCCGATGTAGTAATCGGCCTCAGTAAGGTCATTAAAATTAGCCCATTTTGCCTCACCAGCAATACAGATTATGGCGTCCAGCATCCCAATTTTCTCAAACATTTCTTTAATAGAATTACTGTCTGAAATATCTACAATAACATCGCCACTTGTTCGACCCCTATCAAAATTTCGTCTTCTTTTAAGAAATGAGAAACCACCTTATTTCCGATAGTGCCATTACCTCCGACTATTAAAATTTTCATTTGATTATTTTTTGAATATGAAATCCTAAAATATTAAACCCTTGGTTGAAATAGAATTTATAAGACCGGGGAATAATCCTATTCAAATTTAATTTACTCACATTCATTTATTCAGAATAATAGGTTTAAAAAAATAGAAAAAATACATTTTTATCAAATGAGCATATTCGCTAATAAGTATTTCATTTCTATTATGAAGTTATTCTATTTTTATGACTACCCCACCCACCTTATCCCCTTTACTCACATAGCCGTGTGCCTTACTTGTTTCCTCAAGAGGATATACTTTGTCAATTACTGTTATTAGTTTACCCTTCTCAGTTAACTCTTTAAGTTCTGTCAGCTCATCCATATGTATTTTGGGATGTCCATCATCTACGGAAATGAATTTCCCTTTAGGGGCCAGAACTTTTTTATACGCTAACTTAGAGCTGTGTTTTTTACCTACAGCATCAAAGATTAAGTCATACATTTCACTTCCTTTCGTGAAATCATCTTTTGTATAATCAATAACCATATCAGCACCTAGTGATTTTACTAGTTCGAGGTTTTTTGTACTGCAAACTCCAGTTACACTTGCCCCAAAGTTTTTAGCAATTTGAATAGCATAAGTTCCAACTCCACCAGAAGCACCAAAGATTAATACTTTATGTTCCTTTTGTATTTTTGCTTTCTTTAGATAATGCAAAGCTATAGTTCCTCTTGTCGGAATAGCCGCAGCCTTTAGATAATCAACATTGGAAGGTTTTTCGATTATGACACATTCTGAAGGTATAAATGTCCCATTTTCTGGAAGACATACATATTCCGCATATGCACCAAATCTTTTACCAGTAAACCCAAAAATTTGGTCCCCTTTCTTAAATCTTTTGATATCCCGACCAATTGCTTCAACTACACCTGCCAGTTCGAATCCTAGAATAGACTTTCTTGGTCTTGTAAATCCAACGAAAATTCTCATGGGAAGCCATTGTAAGAAATTCACCTTCCCACTTCTCACAATACAGTCTGATATAGTCACGTTTGCTGCATGTATTTTCACTAGGATTTCATTATCCTTGGGGATAGGCTTTTCTACCTCCTTAAATTGAAGTACTTCGGGTAGTCCGTATTTAGTGCAGATAATTGCCTTCATTCTTTCCATAACACTTCTTTTCAAGTTTGATTAACTGGTTTATTAATTAGCAAAAACGACTCTTAGCCACTTGGTACTAGTCCTCTCAGTAACAGATATATATATATGATCCAATAGAACAAGACTACTAAGTAAAAATACGATATAATAAAACTATGTTGCAAAAGCTATAAATAAACTATCAGACTACAACCAAATCCATCCATCACCTATCCGACCTTTCGCAAACTTAATCTCATTATCTTTGTTTCTTATTCTCGTTTAACTTCCAAGAATTTAAATACCAAAAATGAAATACATATTTGCCTTTATCATAGCATCCATAGCATTTACCTCATGTGTAGAGCCGATCAATAAATCATTCACAAAACTTCCTCCGGGTATATGGCGTGGTGTATTGGTAGTTGATGTTAAACCTGTTGTCCAAAAAGAAGGAGAAGAATTCGTTGAGAAAACAGATTTTTCAGGGGAATTACCATTCAACTTTGAAGTAAAATATACATCAGAGGAAGAATTCTATATCGAGATCCACAATGGCGAAGAACGCATCAAAGTGACAGATATAATATATGGAAGAGATAGAGCTACAGCAAAGGACACTATAGAGATTCACTTCAAAGACTTTGACACATACCTCAGCGCAATCTATGAGGACGATATTATGGAAGGTTACTGGCATGTAAATTATAAAGAGGGTTACACGATTCCATTCAAAGGATATTTTGGTAAGGATCATCGATTCTCAACATTAAAAAAAGAACCAACTGCAGATTTATCAGGAAGATGGGAAGTGAATTTTGAAGCTGGAACAGAAGATGAATATCCCGCTATAGGAGATTTTGTTCAGGAAGGAAATCATCTTACGGGCACCTTCATGACAGAGACTGGTGACTATAGATATTTAGAAGGCACTGTGCAAGCAAACAAGTTCTCTCTATCGACTTTTGATGCAGCACATGCATTTCTTTTTGATGGTAAAATATTGGACAATGATAACGTGATCGGTTCATTCAAATCCGGAAAACACTACACTTCTACTTGGGAAGGAAGAAGGAATCCTGATGCGATAATTGGTGGTGCATTCGATCTTACTACCTCTCAGATTGGTGATGAAACATTTGACTTTACATTCAATGATCTAAGTGGAAATCCAACTTCACTCAGCGACGAAGCATTCGATGATAAGATCAAACTTGTTAAGATCACTGGAACTTGGTGTCCAAACTGTAAAGACGAAAGTAAGTTCTTAAAAGACTACCTCGCAAAGAATCCATCTGAAGATATAGAAGTTATAGAAGTAGCTTTCGAGAGATACAAAGAAGAATCAAAAGCAGTAGAAGTACTCAAACGATATAAAACCAAGCTCGATTTGCCGTTTACCATGTTATATGGGGGATATGCAGATAAAACAGCCACTTCAGAAAAATTTCCTCAAATAAGTAGGGTCCTTTCTTATCCTACTCTTATTTTTGTGGATAAGAATAATAAGATCCGTAAGGTGCACACTGGATTTGCAGGACCAGCTACGGCTGATTATGCTCAATTTAAGATTGACTTTGATGAGATTATAAGGGAAATGAGAAGTTAAATTAACAAGTCGAACAGTGTAGAGAATTTGTAATTCTCTACACTGTTCGACTTGTTTGCTTTGCAAACCATTTGTTTGTTGATTTGTGTTGACAAGGACTATGTACCAACTAATTAATCCTAAAATTGTAAGAATGGCTATGTCGCATAATTTCTTTACAACTTTGACACAAAACAACCAATTATAAAATGATAAACTAACTTTGCATTCTCTGGATATTGACTAAGATAATTAAAAATTAAGAAAATATATGAATAACCCATTATCGAAAACTGTGATGGTCACAGGTGCTACATCTGGTATAGGAAAGGCAACAGCTACCCTATTCGCAAAACGAGGCTACAATGTAATCATCACAGGAAGAAGAAAAGAAAAATTAGAACTTTTGAAGCAAAGATTTAAGAGGAAATATGCTATAAAAGTAATCACTCTTTGCTTCGATATCAGAAATGTAAAAGAGACCAAGAAAGCTTGGAATAGCTTAGACTCAGATTGGCAACGAATCGATATATTGATTAACAATGCTGGGCTTGCTAAAGGTTTTGCGCCGATACATAAAGGTAAAATTGACGATTGGGATCAAATGATAGATACCAATATCAAAGGTCTACTTTATATCACAAGATTGGTGAGTCCAGGTATGGTCAAGCTTAAGAAAGGACATATTCTAAATGTATGTTCTTCAGCCGGTCATGAAGTATATCCAAATGGAAATGTATACAGCGCTACAAAATATGCAGTAGATGCACTCACGAAATCAATGAGATTGGATCTACACAAACATGGTATTCGTGTGAGTCAAGTTTCTCCGGGTATGGTTGAAGAAACAGAATTTGCTAAAGTCAGATTCGATGGAGATGAAAAAAAGGCAAGTATCTATGAGGACTTTAATCCATTGACATCAAAAGATGTGGCTGAAATTATTATATTTATTGTTACTCGCAAAAAACATATCAACATTCAAGACGTACTTGTAATGGGTACACAACAAGCTAATTCGGTTTTCGTAGACAGAAGCGGGCGAACACATGAATAGGAATCCTTTTAATCATAAATTGGGATTAAAAAGATCTTACTCTCATTTTAATATTAAGATATGAATTACAAATATCATCCAACATCAGATGGTTTCTATGGTGAATTTGGTGGTGCATATGTACCAGAAATGCTTCATGCCAATGTAGCTGAATTACAAGAAGTTTATCAGCAAATTATGGATGAACCAAAATTCAAACAAGAATTTGATGAGTTACTCAGGGACTATGTGGGTAGACCTTCACCATTATATTTGGCTAAGAAATTGTCAGCAAAACATGAATGCAACATATACCTAAAAAGAGAAGATCTAAATCATACAGGTGCACATAAGATCAACAATACAATAGGTCAAATCTTACTTGCAAAAAGACTCAACAAACAAAGAATAATAGCCGAAACTGGTGCTGGACAACATGGTGTTGCTACTGCAACAGTTTGTGCACTAATGGGTCTAGAATGTATCGTCTACATGGGTGCGGTTGATATCAAACGGCAAGCACCTAATGTAGCCAGAATGAAGATGCTAGGTGCTAAAGTAGTAGCTGCAGAAAGTGGAAGTAAAACCTTGAAAGATGCCACAAATGAAGCAATCCGTGATTGGATCAATAATGCTGAAGACACGCATTATATCATCGGATCAGCCATAGGGCCACATCCATATCCTGATATGGTTACAAAATTCCAAAGTGTAATCAGTGAAGAAATCAAACACCAGCTCAAAGAAAAAACTGGTAAAGATCATCCCGATTATGTAGTTGCTTGTGTAGGAGGCGGAAGCAATGCCGCAGGCGCATTCTATCATTTCCTTCATGACGAAAGAGTCAAACTGATTCTTGCTGAAGCCGCTGGACTCGGCATTCATAGTGGCCAATCAGCTGCAACAAGTATCCTCGGGACCAAAGGAATCATCCATGGTTGTATGACACTTCTTATGCAAACAGGCGATGGTCAGATTATTGAGCCTTATTCAATTTCTGCAGGCCTTGACTATCCAGGAATCGGACCTATGCATGCTCACCTTATCAAAACAGGCAGAGCAACTGTACACGCTGCCACTGACGATCAAGCCATGCAAGCAGTAATAGCACTATCTAGAGATGAAGGAATTATTCCTGCGCTTGAGACAGCACATGCACTAGCTATCCTAGACAGAATTGATTTCAAAAAAGATGACGATGTAGTTATTTGTCTATCTGGAAGAGGAGATAAGGATTTGAATACTTTTATTGATTATATTAGTAAGGATTAGATTTTAGCCAAAAGTGGTAATTAAGATATTTCCTTTTGGCTTAGCCCAAAAGAAAGACAATGGAGTGACTAGATCAGTTCCATAAATATTAAGATGTCATTTTTGGGAATTAGGAGTTATTTTCTGAGAATTGCGTTTGCCTAGTCAAAGGTTTACGTAAATTCGACAAACTAATATTCTTCTTAAATAATTTTCTAAAAGAGAATCATGAAGGCAAAATAAGCATGAAAGAAAGTCACTCTGTTTTCTTGACCAAAGGGAAAGAAAAATCCATTAAATTGACTTGGATTTTGTTTCTTTTTGCCAAGCAAAAGAAAGCCGTCGGCAGACAACCCAGTGATTAAGAAACTAATTATTAGTTTTAAAAGAAATAAAAATAAAAAGATTAACTTGAACAGAATAAGACAAATAATAGAATCAAAAGGTAAAGAGATACTAAACGTATACTTCACCGCTGGCTACCCTACATTGGACAGCATAGTCTCTATTATAAAGAGTTTGCAGGAGTCTGGTGCTGACATCATAGAATTAGGAATGCCATATTCTGATCCGTTAGCTGATGGACTTACGATACAACAAAGTAGCGAGCAAGCTTTAGCCAATGGACTGAATCTTAATAACCTATTTGAGAGTATAGCTGAGGCTAGAAAGAAGTATACTATTCCAATTATAATGATGGGATATTTTAATCAGTTGCTACAATATGGTGTTGAGGACTTTCTTGCTTTGGCACAAAAAAACGGTGTAGATGGCATGATTATACCCGATCTTCCGATGGAAATATATAAAAAAGACTATCAAGCACTATTTACAAAGTACAACATGAGCATGTCTTTCCTTATTACTCCAATGACATCAGATGCAAGAATCCAACTTGCTGACGAACTCAGTGACGCTTTCATTTATATGGTCAGTCAATCAAGTATCACAGGTAAAAAAGGAGAGATTTCTACTCAACAAAAAGAATACTTTGAACGGATCCATAATATGAATCTTAAATCTCCTAGGTTAATAGGATTTGGAATTCATGACAATGAGACTTTTCAAACTGCATGCGACTATAGCCATGGAGCAATAATTGGTAGTGCATATATTAGAGCTTTAAAAGATAATGAAGACATTGAACTAACCACTCAAAATTTCATATCTAAAATAAGAGGCTGATTTTAAGTAATTGAGCTTCAAGAAGCAATTGAGATAGACAGTTTTCAATTTAATAACTCAAGAACTCCAAGAATAAAAAGATAATATGATTATTCAAATACAAAAAAATGCTACTGAACAAGAGGTCAAGAAGATTTCAGCGTCTGTGCAATCTATGGGATATTCATTCAATAATATTAAAACTCAGTTTGCTAGATATTTGATCTGCATTGGCAAAAAGGAGATCGATTTAAGAGAGATAGGATTTTTGTCAGGAGTAGCTGATGTATTCAAAGTGAGTGACGCTTATAAATTGACCTCTACCAAATGGAAAGTAGGAAAGACAGCTGTCGATATTGGAGGGGGCATCCGTATTGGAAATGGTGAATTCCAGATCATGGCAGGACCATGTAGTATAGAATCCGAAGAACAAATCGTTTCTACTATCGAGCACTTAAAAGCTAATGGAATCAAGATCATGCGTGGTGGTGTCTACAAACCTAGGTCTTCTCCATATAGTTTCAGAGGATTAGGAATGGATGGTCTAAAACTATGGTATAAACTAGCCAGTGAAAGCAACATTAAAATTATAACAGAAGTCATGCAAGTCTCTCAAATAGAAGAAATGCACGATTATGTCGATATCTTCCAAGTAGGTGCTAGAAACAGCCAAAATTTCAATCTCTTAGATGAATTGGGTAAGGTAGACAAACCAATCTTACTGAAACGAGGAATGTCGGGCACTATCGAAGAACTACTTCAATCCGCTGAGTATGTTTTCTCTAATGGAAATGAAAAGATCATCCTGTGCGAACGTGGTATCAGAACATATGAGACATCCTACAGAAACACTATGGATATCAATGCGATAACAATTCTTAAAGACAAATCACACCTTCCTGTTGTCGCCGACCCATCACACGGTATCGGCGTTAGAAAATATGTAGACAAGATAGCCCTAGCCTCCATCATGGCTGGTGCAGATGGTGTTATTATGGAAGTCCATGAATGCCCACAAAAAGCCTTTTCTGATGGACAGCAGACATTGGATTATGGTCAATCTAAAGACTTGATTGATAAGATGGGCAAGGCTAGAGAATTGGTTAAGTGATTTAATATATTTCGTCTTCAATTGATTCACTTAAAAAAAGCTTTAATATGCTAGATATTCGATACTTTTTCTTGATAAAAAGTATCCAAAAATCAATTAATTTAAATCTAATTCTTTCAAAACCATATTCTTAAATGC
>CAJXUU010000230.1 GCA_913061325.1 uncultured Saprospirales bacterium
AAAGTGATCCAACATCCCAAACCAAATCTACAAATCAAACAAATCCACAAATCAAGCAGAAAAATGTGCCTTTATTATTGTTTCATTCCTAAGTATAATTTTTAAGTGCAATCTATATCTCAAGATTTAAGCTAGTAACACTAATTAAATACTGTGTGTTAAAACGGATACCCTATTCCCAAATTAAAAACCATATTTTTTCCATGCCAGCTGCCACTAAACGGCTTAATGTCTTTAATAACCCAGCCAAATTTGCCATCAGCTTGGATATTTCTCAACGGAAATGCAGCATCGAGTCTTAGAACTAAAAAGTCAATATCGATTCTCACTCCCAATCCTGTTCCAACAGCAATTTGATTTAGGAAGCTATCAAATGAAAATACTCCGTTTTGTTTCAATGAATCTTCACTATCATAAAGCCATACATTACCTGCATCAAGAAATAGTGCCCCTTTGAAGAAGCCGATAATTGGGAAACGATATTCCACACTAGATTCAATTTTTATATCTCCAGTTTGATCTATGAATTGATTGTCAGCAGAAGGGGATTGATATTCACCTGGGCCCAATGTCCTGAGTCGAAACGATCGAATACTATTTGCTCCACCAACAGAGAATTGCTTAGAATATGGTAGTTCATCACTATTACCATATGCAAATCCTGCACCGACTATCAATTTAGAAGCGATAGAACCAGAATTTCCAAGGGACCAATATTTCCTGACATCCGCTGTTAGTTTTGTATACTGAGCAAACGGAGTACCAAATAAATCAGCTTGGGTCTGACCTGCGTTTGGTTTCAAAAAAAGAGATAGCAAATTACCAGCACTCTCTATAGAACCTTTGAAATACAATTGATTAGCAGGATCAAACTTATCTCTCTTATTGTAAATATAATCATATGAAGATCCAGAAATAAGGGTATTCTGGAAACTGAGTGCTTGCCTAAGATCATTAAGCAATATCGTATCAAAGGCTGGAGTAGTACTTGCCAATACCAACCAACTCAAATCTATAGGTCTGAAAAACGAAGACTTTACATCTGTTTCATTCCACTTAAAACCATATTTAGCATTTGCTGATCTTAATGTGTAGAATTCAAATCTTTGGGTTTGATTTACAGAAATAGACATCGTAGTCTTTGGAATAAAATTCCGATTGGTCTTAAATGAAAAGAATGGTAATACAACTGTTGGTATTGTAAGGCCAGCTTCCAGTTTAAAATCACTTGTATTAATAAAAGACTGCTTATTTCCGAACTGCGTCTCCAACCCTCCAGAAAGTGAAACGTCAAACTTCTCCGCTCCGCCAAATATATTTTTATTAGAATAAATCACTTTACCCAATAATCCAAGGAAATTCCCCTGTCTATTATTGAGTTCCAATTCACCAGTGATGCTTTCCATCTTATAAGTAGTCAGATTCAAGAAGTGATCGATTCGATTTGTTTTCGGATCGACTTTAGTTTTTACATTCACGAATTTGAATAATCCAAAATCTTGCAAACGATCCGTAGTTATCTTACTCCTTTTGGCATCATAAATCGTCCCTTCTTTGATGTACATTGCTTTGTTGATTGCATCTTCTCTAAGGAAATCATACCCTTTGACCATATTATACTTCTCATAAGCATCCATATTGGTCGTATCGGTAGGGTTATCCGTATCCAAGGAGAAATTGGGATTTATATAAATGCCTCCATACCTATATCTTTCGTACTTAAGAGAATCCTCTGTCGACCGAAGCCTCATATGAATATCTACCTTATTACCTCCAACAAGTGTATCAACGAAGTAGATTACATCCTGTTGATTAATAAATGGAAATCCATTATTTTTACCAACTGCAACTAATTCATTTCTATCGGAAACCAAGTTTTTTAGTTGATAATAATCACCTGACTTGGTATATTCTAGTTGGTGCAAAGCAATAAGCGTTTTACATATCGGCAGCGTATCCTGCAAATAAAATACACTATCTATCACATATCTCTGCCCTAATGTTGCATTGCATTCTAGCTCTATTTTATTATTATTTTCGAGTGAATCGCACGACACTTTAGCTTGAAGGTATCCATCATCAACCATTGCTTTTTTGATTCTTTTCTCTGTGATAGATATCTTTTGATGTTCGAATACAACAGGTTGAGACCCCATTCTATACTTTATCGCATGTTTGAATCCTGTTTTGCCAGTTTTCTCATACCAGTTATAAAATCCAGTTTTAAGATTAAAGAAACCAGGCGTATTTGCTTTTAGAAGATTTGCATTTACCGCTCTTTTGACATTTGATTTTTTGGTAACATTCTGTTTATCTATGTATGTTACTTTTGTTCCAGAAAACAACTTATCATCCGGCTTCAATCCTTTCGTTCCACTGCATGCCACTAGTGTCACAATAATATAAATAGCTAATATGTATTTTATAGATTTCAAATGCTAATTACTCTTTTTCTTAATTCCTCCAAATTCAGTTCTTACATTAAATCCAACTCCATTCTTTGATGAATTTTCATCTAGTATCGTATCATAATTACTTTTTCTAAATACCTTGATATTATATGTTCCATCTTCGGTAAGCTTATAAACAATGATAAAATCACCCGCGAGGTTATTAAAAAATGAAGCTGTAGAATTACTTTCGAGATCTACGTTCGTTCCTGCGGATAAAGTCAATCGATCATTGAAAAGTCTCTTAGACACACCAACACCAAGCTCCGTCACCAATCCCGCATCTCCAGTAGATGTAAAATCAGAACTATAGGAATTTACATTAAAATTCAATTCTACCCCTTTTATCAACCCACTCGCCAGTTTATTCAATTGATTGGTAACTAACCCACTCAAACTATTAATCGCCAAATTTGTACCTGTTTGAGCAAGGTCTGTATCAGCATTCGAAGCCAAAATAAAATTATCAAATAATAGAAGCCCGAAAACCTGATTATTCAACTCATTGGGATCAGATCTCAACTGCTGTAGTTTATTAATTATCATATCTGACACTTCAGAGTTTTCGCCAACATCTGAAGGATCATATGTTATATCCATCTTTATTTCTGGTTTGGAAATACTATTCGAAAGATTTAGAACTACGTCTATATCTCTCTTTCTTTTTGTGTTAGCAATTACATCATCTTCGGCGTCCACTCCAATTTCTTGAATCAATAAGTCATATACTGCTGTGTTCGATTCATATACCGCTTTCACATCCAATGTTCCGTCTAGCGGATTACCATTAAATATCACTCTACCTCCTTTTTGAATGTCAAATTCTTTGGCAATCGGCCCATAGGTAAAAAGATATTTTCCTTCCGTCACGGTGTATGTACCAAATAATTCTATCTCTCCTGTTTTCCGTAAATTAAAAATCAGATTCGCATTTCCCTTTCCAGTAATATTATCACCAGTTATTGGATCCATCACCATCTCAAATTCCGAATCTTCAGATACAGTTAGCTCCAGGTCTAAATCAAAAGGCAAGGTGTTCCCCGACCTATTAGCTCTTGAATTTAAACTATCGAGTGATATTTTCCTAGGATCAGCATATATGATGAAGTCAGTCTCATAGTCCAATTGATCAATAGAAAAAGGTGAGATCGACAATCTCGAATTGTTAACCACTTCCGCAGTTCCATCTATCTTTATATCCTTTACTGGCCCTTGTATTGATACATTAGCTTGTACAGTTACATTTCCATAAAATAGTGAATTTTCAACAGGTGTAGTATTTAAAAATAAAAATTCATCTGTATCAATACTTAGATCGAGATACATCTCACTTAAGTTAGTATGTAAGATTTCTCCAGTCAGATTTGCAATATTGTTTTTCTCATCTAATATCACCATATCACCGAAAGAGATAGCTTCTTCATCAATCGTAACGGTTTGGTCCAAAATGGCGTACCTACTATTGGTAAACACAGGAGTAGTTTGTACTCCTATAAGGTCTACCTTCCCATTAATTCTTGGTTTCGAAGTGGTGCCACCTATCTTGATTCGTCCTCTGATTTCACCCTCACTATCCGTCAATATATTCGTCAAGAAAGGATCTAGTGTAGTCATATCCAGCCGAGTCATATCTAAAAATCCGTTGATAGATCCATCGCCTATGCCATACGTTAGATCTAGCGTAGCATCATTATGAGGGCCTTTGAGCTCCAACTTGGTAACTACAGTATTAGATTCTGTATTTTGAACTGCTTCTACTGTGACCTTCCCCACATCATAATCTTGGAGTTTTATTTTACTCATGCTTACATCTGCAGTTATAAAGGGTTTTTTCCAAACATTATTAATTATCGCAGCTCCATTGATCTCTCCTTCGAAGTATTCGTTTTCTTTTTTTATAATCGATGTAAATTCAGAAAGAATAAAATTATCCATGAGCAATTCCAAAGCAGGACCATTCTCATTTTCATCCGTATATGCAGTGATCGCTTGCCTATCTTTTGAAATGCTTACATCTTGCATGTACAGCCCATTTTCCCCATAGGTGATTTCATTATAGGGAGAGAATTCCCACGCTGACTGATTAATAAATATTTTATCATCAAAATGAAGAACATATTCCGATGTACGAGATATTTCACCACCGATTAGGAGTGTCTGCTCATCCGATTCGTCAAATAATTCCACAACAAGATTTGCTGCTTCATTATTCAAATTTAAGTTAATGTCTGCTTCATAGATTAGCAATTCTTTACCCTCCGAAATATTATCCAAAATGATATTTCCATTGATAAAGTCTCGCCTACCATCAAAAAAGTAATTGCCTTTCTCTACTATATATCCTCCATAGACTAAGCTATCTACACTGCCTTTAAAATCTATCTTAGAGTCATTGCTCGAAAAATTCCCCGAGATATTTGCGTTGCTTACTCTAACATTTTTGCTTAACACTACATCTAAAATAGGATTTATATCTTTTGTTTGAATGTCAAGAGCAAAATTTTGATTATCAAAAAGAGAAGTATCTATTGTGACAAGATCTTCATATCCGAATTCAACTGGTATATAGTTTTTGAAATACTCTTCTAATACGCTGCCCAATTCAGATAGTTTTATGCTTCCTTCCGCTTTAGCATCTAAAAAGCTACTCTCCATTTGATAAACTTTTGAATCTTCATCATTTTCTGTAGCTATGAACGACAGAATAGATTCAGACTTATACACTCCATTTTGAGTACCAATTTTTAATTTTTCAATACTCCCTTTTCCAATAAAGTTATCAACCGTATTACCTTTCATGGTTCCTCGCACTATACCAGACACCCAAAACAAACTATCTCCAATTCCGAACTGCGTAAGATCGAATCTTTCTATCTCAGATGTAAATTCTATTTTGCTATCCGCTCCATTTAGATCAGCGAGTCCATCGAAGTTCAGCTTAATCTTATCATCGTTGGATATTACCCTTCCCGTGAATGTACTGTTTGAATAAATTCCCTTGACCGTAATGTCTTCAAAACTGTCTCCAGCATATTCAATTTTCTCTGCTTTGACATCTAAACTAGCATTCAGGGTTTCAAGATTAAGTCCGCTGCCATCAATCGTACCGGAAGCCGTAACTACACCAAATATTGTATCTTGAAACAACTTACCTATATCAAATGCATCAAGATCAAAATCTCCTTTATATGTTGCATCTGAATAATTAGAATTAAATTCCACCGAAGCATCTAACACAGCATCTCCAATATCCGTTTGTAAAATACCGCCCATTGTAATATTAGTCGTATTCCCTTTGATTGCCCCTACGTAATCTACATCTCCAAGATTATATAGTTGGGTTGGTATTGATGCGCCTTGTAGTACATTCTGTGGATTCATTTTCAACTCATCAAAGTATAAATCTAACCAGATGTCAGGTGCATTATTTAAACGAGTTATCGCCCCCCTACCGACGATTTTAGTGATTCCTCCAGAATCTAAATTGATATCATGGAACGTTATTTTTTGGGCATCGCCATCTGCATGGATTGAACCCTTTATTTTACCTAAGTTCTTTAATTCTGACGGAATATTAAATCCTGGAAACAAAGAGGTAAGATAATCTTGGGTTGTATTTATATTATTAAGCTTTGCAGAATAGGATGCATTTCTACCTGTACTAAATGAAAGATAGCCAGTAGCTGAAAAATTATTATCAATATTCAAGGATGTTCTGGACATCGCAATCTTTCCATTTTCAGTACTTATAAGTCCACTATACTTTATTCTATTGATTCTAGTTAAATCTATAAAACTAATTTGTTTAGGGTCAATGAATTGAACAATATCATTTTTACTGATATCGCCTTGTCTAACATCCGCAGTAATTTTCTGTTGAGTGAAATTATTTACTAGCTCATCAAAACTTGCATATTCACTTTTGATAGATACTTCAAGCTTACTTTCTGAAGTGGAAATTATAAAATTGTCTAGATCTATTTTTTTGTCACTTCCCGTTAACTTTGTAGTTAGATTCTGGATTTCCATTCCAGATTGATCTTTAAGGTTCAATCCCTGTATTTCACCAGAGATCTCATTTTTCCATTTTAGATTCTTTACGATTAAGTTCGTTTCTGTAATATCAATATGGTTGGCATCAAAACCATTCGCTTTCTTAGGCATATGCATTTTATCATATACTATGGAAGCATTATTCAAATTTAGATCGGTAACATCTAAATAAAATGGTAAGGTTGGAAATTTTGTTTTCCCTCCAGTGTTCTCTGAAGGTGTTCTTTCTATCAAGCTGAACTTCAGATCATCTGAAGTAATTATATTAAACGAAAGTGTGTCAAACGATTCTGGAAACGCTGCAAGATCAGCAACTAAATGAGAAATATCAATCATCATATCTGAAGTTGATCCCAGCATTGTTAAAATCATATCATCCAATATAATATCGTCTAATCCTAACTTCCAACCTTCATCTTGAGTTTCTGAATTCGTGTCCGACGATTTAGGTTTAGCAAGATGATCCAATATGTGCTGATAATTAGCTTCTCCATTTTTGTCATTCAAATGGACTATACCACCACTCAATCTAATATCATCAACAAAAAATGTCTTATTGAATAGTGAAAACAGACTAATATCCACATTAAGCGCCTCTGCATATACTAATGTATCTCCATTTGCTCCTTCTATGTATATGTGGTTCAATGATATTTCTTCAAAGAAGTCAACATCCAAGCTTTTGGCTTCTACCTTTGCTCCTAAAGATGTTGACACACTATTTAATACAATAGGCAAGAGCTTGTTCTGCATCCAGCATGTTTGCAGTAACAACCAAAGTACTAATAGAAACAGCAATAGTGCTGCGATAGTATAAAGTGTGTATTTCCTTATTTTTTTGATGTCAGGTGTTTAAGTAATGACAAATCTAACGAATTCTTGATTCTCTTCTTCTTAGTAAAAGGTTAGATGTTGTTTTGGTAGTGTTAATTTATAGTAGGTAAAACTAAGCCTCAAGTAGTTACTGGAAAAAACATCAGTATTTACCATTAATATATGCAACAACTGATTTTATTTTATCAATGAGCGTCACAGAAAATATAGCTGTACGAAATTGCCACAAAACGCCCAAATCCACTAATTCCTAGTGTTAGAATGGATGATTTTTTAGACTCATCTAAATTATTTTTACAACATATCTAAAATAATTCCAAATTCATCATGCCTTTTATGGCATTTAAGAAATTAAAGCGCCAAATTTGCTATTCAAGAATTTAAAACCACGTTCACAGACAAACAAAACGCAGATTATTATGGCCATAGTAGAAATGAGAGTTCCCAACATTGGAGAATCAATAACAGAAGTTACATTATCACAATGGCTTAAGGAGAATGGAGATTTCGTAAAACTAGATGAGCCTATCTGTGAGTTTGAATCAGATAAAGCGACCTTAGAATTTCCAGCTGAAGCGGAAGGAAAACTAACATGGGTAGCCGCAGAAGACGACGATATAGAAATCGGTGGTCTTGTAGCAACGATAGATACGAGCTTTGCCGCTCCAACGAGTGATCCAACACCTGCCAAAGAAGAAACTCCAGTAGCCGAAACAATAACCGAAGAAGCTCCTGTAGCTCCAGCACAAACAGCAAGTTATGCAACTGGTCATCCTTCACCTGCAGCAGGAAAAATCCTTAGAGAGAATAGTGTAAATCCCGCAGATGTATCAGGAACCGGCAAAGACGGTAGAATCACAAAAGAGGATGCTCAAAAGGCAGCACAAAACAAACCTGCTCCTGCAGCTGCAAAAGCAAGTGCACCTGAAATAGCTGCACCTGTAGCCGCAACTGCATACAGTAGAGGAACTAGAGAAGAAAAAATGAGTCGAATGCGAAGAACAATCGCAGGCAGACTTGTCTCAGCAAAGAATAATACTGCGATGCTTACCACTTTCAATGAAGTTGATCTTTCGGAAGTGATGAAGTTGAGAAAGAAAGTGCAGGAGAAATTTGTAGAGAAGCATGGAGTAAAATTAGGTTTTATGTCTCTCTTCGCCAAAGCATGTTCTAATGTGTTGATGGAAATGCCGAGTGTCAATGCCATGATAAACGGTAATAATATTATGTTCAATGATTTCGTCGATATCTCTATAGCTATCAGTACTCCAACAGGTTTGGTTGTACCTCCAGTTAGAAACGTAGAGTCTATGGACTTTCATGAAATAGAATTGGCGATCAAAGCGCTAGCAGTTAAAGCTAGAGATGGCAAATTGACTTTGGATGAGATGAAAGGAGGAACATTTACTATTACAAATGGGGGTGTATTCGGATCATTGGTAAGTACTCCTATTATTAATGAACCTCAATCAGCAATCTTAGGCATGCATGCGATCAAAGAGAGACCGGTAGCTATAAATGGGCAAGTAGAAATAAGACCAATGATGTATCTCGCACTATCTTATGATCACAGATTAATTGATGGTAGTACATCAGTAACATTCCTTGTAAAAGTGAAAGAACAATTAGAAGATCCGATGAAGTTATTGTTAAACATCTAATAACTTTTGATGTTAAACTTATAGCATACTAAGCCCGCTCATTGATTTGAGTGGGCTTTTAATTTGAGGATATTCAGAAACACTGAACACCCCTATTTATAGTACCTTCATTGTGTTTACTTCTGAATTCATGCATCATTTTCTAATG
>CAJXUU010000231.1 GCA_913061325.1 uncultured Saprospirales bacterium
TCTACACTATCCTCTTCGTCGGCAGCGTCAGATGTGTATAAGAGACAGATTGTAAATGATATAACGCAATCCAGTTTCTACAAAAACTTAATGGATAGTACAGAAACAATTGCCCATGTAGGTGGGTGGAAATTGAATTTACAAGATGGTTCGTTGATTGCGACGGCTGAAGCAATGAATATATTTAATACAGAAGACAAAGATGATTTATTGCCGGCTAATATCATTCATTATTTTACTGAACCAGAAAAGGTGAAAGATCTCTTGCGGAATGTGATTCGAAATGCAACATCTTTTGATGAGATTTTAGAGACTAAAACGCAACCTATCCGCTATATTAGATCAGTTGTTAAACCAATATTGAAAGGGGATAAGGTTTATAAAATAGTAGGCGTTTATCAAGATGTTACTGATCAAAAGATTAAGGAAAATTCACTTCAACTGTATAAAGAGGTTATTGATAATGCCGAAGATTTGATATATGTCTATAATAGAGCTGGGGACTTACTTCATTATAGCGATTCCTTAATCAAACAATTAGGGTTCAGTAGAAAACAATTGGACAATTTTAATATTTTCGATTTAGATCAATCCGCTACGTCAGAATGGTGGTCTTCCCATGTTGACGAAGTTGCTTCTAAAGGCTCAATGCGTTTTGAATGGTTGGTTGCGAGAAAAGATGGAACAAAATTCCCTGCTGATATTACTGCTAACCATATACGTCATAATGGCAAAGATTTGAATTGTGCTGTGGTTAGAGATATAACAGAAAGGAAGATGCGGGATTTAAATCTTTATGAAGCACTTGAAGAAATAAAATCATTAAAAGAGCGTCTTGAAAATGAAAATGAATATTTACAAGAAGAAATAAGCAGTAAGATAAACTACAAAAATATCGTATGTAAGAGTGATTCCTACGAAAAAGTATTACAACAGGTGGATCAGGTAGCACCAACAGATACTACTGTTTTAATAACTGGCGAGTCCGGTACAGGAAAGGAATTATTAGCGAGTGCTTTACATACCAATAGCTTAAGAAAAGATAGACCGTTAATAAAAATAAATTGTGCAACCTTGCCCAAAGAGTTAATTGAGAGTGAGCTTTTTGGCCATAAAAAAGGTGCTTTTACAGGTGCTACGGAAAATAAATTGGGTAAGTTTACTTTGGCAGATGGAGGCACTATACTTCTTGACGAAATAGGGGAGATGCCAATTGATTTGCAATCAAAACTTTTGCGTGTACTACAAGAAGGGGAATTTGATGAATTGGGTGGTTCAAAAACAATAAAAGTTGATGTTCGCGTTATTGCTGCAACGAATAGGCGTCTTGAGGATATGATTAAAGAGGGTACTTTTAGAGAAGATCTATATTATCGTCTAAATATATTTCCAATTCACAGTATTCCTTTACGCGCTCGTAAAGAAGATATTCCTTTACTAGCGCAGTATTTTTTGGAAAAATATTCTGCTAAAGCAGGTAAAGCATTTAAGCGTTTATCCAAAAAAACTATAGACGTATTAATGAATTACAATTTCCCTGGTAATATAAGAGAGTTGGAAAATTTGATTGAACGCGCCGTGATTGTTGAAAGTGGTACAACATTAAATCCTGGAAGCTGGATGCCCAAAACAGGTATTTTGACTGGTACCGATGAGTTTAGATCATTTGAGGTGTTGCAACGTGATTATATTATCGAAGTTTTAAATTTCACCAATTGGAGAGTTAGTGGCAAAAAAGGTGCGGCTACCATATTAGATATGAAAGACAAAACCCTTTTTGCTAAAATGAAACGATTGGGAATTGAGAAAAAAATAGTGTTGAAAAAATAGACGATTTTATACCTCTATTTATGAATTCAAGAGTTATATATGACTCCCATTCTTTGAAGATTGAAGTCGATATTTGGGAATTAAACTTTTTGGAATCAAGGGATTTATCATTTGTGTATATGCTAAAAAGCTATCCTAATTGCCCCGGGCAGAGATCTCTGGTGGCCAAAACCCAAACATATCTAGAACTGCTGAAAAGAATCCTACAGCAATTGCTAGCCTTAAATAAAGTTTGATTATTTTTTTTGTATTGTTCATGTTTTATTGTTTTGCGAACCAAGGACTTCTTCAATTTCCGTTTCTGTATATCTAGGCGTAATATGCTGTGGACAGTTCCAATCAAAAGCTTTGATATGAAAAACCATAATTCTTTCTGGGTTATATTTATACCCTTCCAGTTCTAATTTTTCTGCCAGGTCAGGATTTTCTTGCAACGAAAGCACTTCTGATTCTGCGTAGATTTTCAGTCTTGCTTTTTTAGTGTAATCCACAAGAATAAGTGAGACTTTATTTTTGGTTTTTATATTCCCAACGGAGATGTATTGCATATTCCCTGAGAAGTCAAGAAAGGCCAATTCTTTTGGATTCAATACTCTCAAAAAGCCTTTTGGTCCGCCCCTGTGTTGTATATATGGAAAATCATTTTCTCCAATTGAGGCCATATAAAAATGATCCATTGCTTCAATTATATTTATTTCATTTGGAGTCAAACCGTCTTTGGAAGTAAACCTTTCCATTCTTTCGTAATTCGCTCGGCTGCCCTTTTGCTCTTGCAGTTTTTTGACAGCATCAGTAAAAGCCAAATTTGCATAATTCATAATTCTTAGTTTAATTTTTATAATGAATAATTTGCAGAGGTTTGCTCCAAAGGCTCGGTGCTTCCGTCGCACTTATAATATCCATTGCTGAACTTATACTCCCAAAAGGCTTGACCTTATTTTTATAAACAACCCTGCTTATTTTATGAAACAGGATTGCGTATCCACACATGACACAAGGTTCATGTGTAGAGACCAAAGTGCATTCGGATATATCGATACTTACCTTTCTTCTTGCTTTTCGAATAGCCTCTAGTGTTCTGTCAATGCCTGAATGAGGGGTAGCATTTGAGTTGATTTTGAATCAGTGCAAGGAAAAAACGCAGACATAGCCGTAGCTATTGCGAGTATTTTTAACGCAGCAATGGCTTAAAAGATATCAAATGAACCCATCAATTTGGGCTTGACAGAGCTCTAGTTCCGCGTGGCAGGTTATGTCTTGCTTGCTTTGTCCAGCCTCTGCTGCTTTGGCAATAATTTTACTTCCTTCTAAGATTATGCAACCCACAGGAGTATTGCCTTTTTCTCCTGCTTTTATTGCAAGCTGATCACATACATCCATATGCTTTTGGTAATCTTCTGTTTCTATTTTAGTAAGAATTTAAATCTCTAAAATCTGTCGAATCATCTGATTGGTAAATCCCCATTCATTATCATACCAGGCTAAGACTTTGAGCAAATCTCCATCTACTACTTTGGTCATCCCCAAATCCGCAATCGCAGCATATGGACTTTTGATAATATCTGAAGAGACAATCGGTTCATTGGTGATGTCCAGTACTTTTTTATATCGATCCGTTGCAGCTTCTTCGGTCAAAATTTCATTTACTTCTTCTACAGAAGTGGGCCGTTCTGTTACGATAGTGATATCGGAAAGAGAGCCAACTGCCACAGGTACTCGGATTGCCATACCATCAAATTTTCCAGCATACTCTGGCAATGCACGTGTGGTCGCTTTAGCAGCTCCAGTAGTGGTTGGGATTATATTATTCAATCCAGATCTCCCCATTCGAAAATTCTTTTTCGAAGGCGAATCCACTATACTATTAGAAGAAGTGTCGGCATGAATAGTGGTCATGATTGCTTTTTTGATACCAATCTTTCGTCCAATAATTTCAATAATTGGACTGATGTTATTGGTAGTACAACTGGCACAAGAAAAAATTTGGGTGTGTCCATCTTTACTATTGACACCATGCACTACTGTCGGAACATCAGGGCTACTCGAAGGTCCAGAGAGCACAACAGTTTTTGCACCAGCCTTAATATGTTTTTCAGCTTCTTCTTGTTTGGTAAATATTCCAGTGCTTTCGATGACAATGTCAATTTTCAATTCGGCCCAAGGCAATTGTTCAGGATTCCTTTCGCTAAAAAAGGGAATTTTATTTCCATCAATGATTAAGTGATTTTCTTCTACTTGAATATCTTTTTCATAAGTGCCATGTACGCTGTCATATTTGATTAGGTAAGCAATATTGTCAATGTCTGCGATATCATTAACTGCTACTAATTGTAACTCCGGCGTGTCTAAGATTACTTTTAAAGATGTTCGGCCAATACGACCCATTCCGTTGATTGCTATTCTTTTCATGATTTTTGATTGATTAAGAGCTTAATTTAAACTTGAGCTAAGACTTGATTTGACAGACTAGGATTTATTTGAATTTGTTTAGTCTTTCTATAATTCTTGATAAATAGATTGCGCATTATAGTCATGGTCAAAGCTTTAAAATTTGTACCTAATGTAAATTTTTCCGAATTAACAATAATCCTCAAAACAGTATCTTGGAATAAATCGTTTGCTTCGAATTCGTTCTTTGTTAATTGTAATGCGTAAGCATTCATTTTGGATGAAAATTGATTTAGGAATGATCTCACATTTGATTGGTTTTCAAATGATGTATTAGTGTTTTGTTTTTTGTCTTCTATTGAATAAGTCATAATTGTTTGTTTTTGATTGTTGGTTAAATTCATTTATTTGATAATACTTAGGCAATGGCCGTGCCAACTTTTAAAATGGCTTCTAAATAATTGACAATCAGTAGTATATGTATTTATTAAAATAGATTTATAATAAGTTAATTGCCAAAATATTAGCAATATGACAGCATATTGGCAATGATAAAGTGCTAATTTCGAAAGATTAGAATATTGGAAATTGATTTGACTGGATTGACAATATTGCTCTGTAGATTTCTCCATAAAAAGTCCAAAATTTGGTTTTGTTAAATACACCTTGATTCTTAGACTTCGATAAATCTTTACTATCTATGCCAAGTCTATATTTAGTTGATTGCCAGATTATTGTATTCCGAGTAAAATACCCATGAGCTTGCAATCCTTGAAGGATTGCCGCAAACGAGCACAGGTAGGAATCTCACTACTTACCGTTTTCCTTGACCGATGTAAGGGATTCCCAAGCTTGAGCAAAGGGAAAGATTGGCAAGCCATTTAAATATGCTCATACTCTTATCATTACTTTAATTTTAAAGCATCAAGGCGTTTTAGGGCTCAGAATAACAGGGTGTATATTTAATTAATTCGTCAAAAGTATTATCGATTCTCGCAATTCGTTTTGCACACTTATCTACGAATAAAATATATCATTATTTCAATGATGTTCCAAATGTAAACCCTGGATACAATGATTCTTCTTCAGACCATCCCAAAGTGAATGTCATAGAGAATGATCTTGAATAAGGAATAATATATATACCAGCTCCGTATCCTGATTTAAATCCTCTTTGATCACCTTCCAGATCGTTTTCAGAAAAAACCCTTGCTGTATCATAAAACCCAATTACGCCAAGTTTCCATGGTATTGAGACATGTTCTCTATTGAATATTTCCAGTCTTGCCTCGCTATTAAAATAGGCCATAGACCTTCCTGTAAAACGGTTACTGACATAACCACGCAAGCCTGCATTGCCACCCAAACTTGCTTGGTGATAATAGGGTATGTCACCAAAACCCTTTGAACCAGCCAATTTTAATCCGAGAGTCATTCGCCTTTTACTATAATTGGATAAATAATACTCTAGAGACCCCATCATCGATCCGTAGTTATCCTTTTCACCATCAAGTTTAATATAATTAGTTAAAGAAAGCACTGTCCTAACTCCTCGATATGGCAAATTGCTATGATCCCTAAGATCAATATCCAAGTTGGCAACCACCGGTATAGTAGAAATAGTGCCACTACCTCCGAAAATATTAAGTTCTGGGTCTGAAAAAATGGAACCTGAGGTTGGCTTACTATTATACAGTCCTAATCCCGCCTTTACCGTAAACTCGCTCTTCTTCCAAAAACTTCGTCCTAAACCTAACGATAGTTTATATTGATTGTAATTGGCAATATAATAAGCACTCGCTTCTAAATTATTATCAATAATAGTTGCGTTTCCAATTCCATAAAAAGAATTGAAATACTCAGGATTGGAAATTGCCAGATCGATCAGAAAGTCCCATTTATTCAATGCATGATGCCATCCTCCCCCGTAAGTCAGTCCAAAATCACCTTTAGATGACAAATTCAATTTTACTGCATGCTTTGAAGCGTAGTCTTGTTTATCCCACCTTTGTCTTGTCCATGTATTACCGACACTAGTTGTAAATCCGTTGTATTCGTTATAACCGATGCTAAAAGAAGGTATCCAGCTATTGAATTTCAATTTATTTCGATCATATTCATAAAGACTTTTGTCCCAGTGATCTATGCTTTCTATTTGACCGGCACTATCCTCATTTTCAAGTAAGTCTAGATCATAAATATCTACTGCGTCATAGTTTTTTAGATTGAGATAGGAATCTGTACCATTTCCACCAAACAGTGTTAATTTCAGATTTGAATGATAGCTATTAATAAATTCAAAAATATCATTATCACCCAGTCCATAAATTCTCAATTCCTTTGTTTCTTTCGGATCAAATACGCGTTCATAGTATTGGTGTTGTCCTCTTTTTCGTTTTTTTTCATCGAAAATTGCTATTCTAACCTTGCCATGTTCAAGGGACTCAATCTCAATGTAATCTTCATCTGTAGATCCCAGTATTTCAACTTCCGAATTTAGCCATTGATAATACTTCTCTGCATACTTCAAAAGATCCTTCTTTCTTTGCTTGAGTTTTGAGATGATCTCTGCACCTGAATTATCGAAGACGGATTGAGGCAGGCTTCGTACTGCAAGTTCTATGTCTGTATCGGATATATGCTCCTGAATGAATCTGGCTTGCTCTAAATATACGGACTTTTTGGCTTCAGTGGACAAGAAGCGATCCATATATCTGGCTTGGTAGACAAGACTCTTAAATCCTTTGATCTTATGATCAAAAGATTCTGTATTGGGCATTCCGAATGGGAGATCAGCTAGAGAAGGAAGAATTCCATCATATTTTGAAAATACCATATCTCGGTCACGAGGTATAGGACGATATATGGTGTTGTCACCTTCATTATAAGCTGCCCATTTCCAGTTATCTTCATGTTTGCTCCAGTCTCCCACCAAAATATCAAATAATCTTGCTCGAATGAACTCCTCCTTATTTATTATATGAGATTTGTCCTCATACATTTTTCTAAATAATTTATTGCTTTTTAAGATCTTGCTTGCAGAAGAAAAATATGCTCCTTTAGCATTCTTCTTACCAGGATGTTCCTCTAATAATCCTAGCATTTCACCATAGACTTTTTGAAACGGGCCCAAGGCTTTTACATTAGGCATAACATAAAGACGTGGATGTGCGTGCAAAAGTGAGAGATGGTCCAATAGAGGAGACACTACTAATGCACCATATGGCTGTTGGGCGCTTGTCTGATCTCTAAATATTTTGCTAATTATAGTCTGCCTTAATGAAAAATCCAGTGCCTTGGAAGGGTCTTTATCCACCGATCTAAAGGTATAATAATCTCCATCTTCAGCTTTAAATCTCAACGATTTTGTCTGTCGACCTCCACCAGTTTTAATTGCATGTAGTCCATCAAAGGTGGTATCAATATTTAGATAGCTAGTTTTCACGGGTAAAGCCCAATCCTTACGATAATGCTTACCCATCCACAATCTGGTAAACCATCCTCTTGTATATTGCTCACCAGCACTAATTACTATTTCTTTTGACATTTTGTCCACATCATCTTGTGAAATGGTACGATCATAAAGTCTACATGGCACAACATGCAAATTCTCTTCTGCTGAGTGATTATGGGCATTTATATCACAGGCAGATCGAAACAATTCATCCTCGAAATCTGAAATAAATGATTGACTATCCTTATTAAATTTAAGAAATGTCGATTTTACGCTGCCCAATTTGGCGTATGATATCTTCAATATGCCCGCCTCCTTTTTACTAAATGTTGTTGTATAACCTGAAGCGGCATAATCAGGTTCTTCAATCGATCCGCTATTGATTGCATAGTTCTTTGCGACCTTTAAAATCTGTTGGTTTTTTTCATGACCTGAGGCGTATATTAAATTGCGATGAGGATACATCTCATTCATTACTAAATTCATGAATTTCTTTATGCGATCGTTCGCTAGATCATAATCTCCACCTACGTTAGCCTGATAGGACCTTTTAAAAGTACCTAGAATAGGAAATGGCTTCAAGTGATCAGTTATCGAAAATCTTCCTCCCGAATGTCCTAAAGATTTTATGGGGTGGTGACCTACTATAAGAATATTTTTATTAGCATTTTCTTCAATTATATCTGCCAACTCTTCTTTGATATCTTGTTCGGTAGCTAGCCTGCAAGTGGCATCAGAAGGTCTTGGTTTGTCGAAGCGGTGATTCCACCATTGGGAATTTAAAGCAATCAGCTGAATGTGTTTATCTAGCTCAAGATCGAAGGGTCCCGGGCATCCATTTTTAACAGGCCAGGAAAAATTATTTATAGAATGATCCTTTGCATACTTTTTAACAGCATTTTCAAGCTTATTTACACAGTTAAAGCCTCCTTCTTGATTATTGTTCCAGTCTCTATCGCCTGGTATCATAATCAGCCTTCCATTATCATACTTCCCGATTAAGTCGAGCAATCGAAAAATATTCTTCAGTTGTGGGTCCTCAGAAGTCTCATCTATCTGATGTTCAATAATATCTCCGTTTAGAATTATTGTGAATGAATTATTGTTGCTGTTGAGTTCCTCCTCTAAGGCTGTATAGAATGGAGTTGGATTAATAGCATCGACCAGATTGCTGAATAGGTATACATCGGATATCTCTTTGCTTTCTAAAGGGTGTTGTCCATAGTTAAATACTGTTACACTGAATATGAGCAATGCTGATAAAATCATTTTCTTACAGCATTCTAATTGACCATTAGCCAATATTTTCATCTATTATTTTTTTCTCCGTAATATTTTTGATTCTTCAGACCTGAATGTACAATTAAATTCTGTTTTTTGCCGATAATATCTCTTTCTTTCTTAGGAATGATGCGTTAATAAAGTGCGTTTTTATGTGCTGATATTTATTCATTCTCCAAGGCAAAAAAC
>CAJXUU010000232.1 GCA_913061325.1 uncultured Saprospirales bacterium
TTTTGCCCAAAGAAGCAAAAATAGTGACAAAATTATAATTTTTCAAGGGTACCTGAGTAGTTACATTTATTTTTAAGAATAGGAATAAGGGGGCTGGTAGAATCATAGGGATTTTGAAATATAGGGCATAAAAAAAGCCGCCCTTGGGTAAAGGCGGCTAGTGTTTTCAAGTGGTTTAATTTATTCGAACGTTACCTTTTGGGTAGCTATGCCTTCATCAAAGTAGGCTTTTACGAAATAAATACCCGTTGGTAGATTGTTTCTCTGGATTATTGCACTTTCAGCATTTACGTTAGTAATCTGATTGTATAATCTTCCATCCATGCCAAAGATAGCAATAGAATTGATGATTTTACCTTCCGCTGAAACTTTAACACTTGTTGATGCAGGGTTAGGTGCTAGTGTTAATACTGAAGCGTCAAGAACTTCAACAGTAGAATTTTCAACAAATAAAGATGCACAAGGAAGATCAAGTGTAACACAAGCTCTAGGAGCGAAGTAGTTTATTATTGAATCCATATATGTAGTTCCTTTATCAAAAGATCCATCTGGATTGTTAGCTCTACTTAGCAAATCCCAGTTACAAGCCGATAAAGGAATCATCAAATCTGCACATTGTTGTGGTTGAGACATAGACCAAAAAGCTGCATCCCACCAATCCCAAGGTGAACTTTCTTCAGCTGCTGGAGTATTAGGATCACCATCAAGATCCCAGCTTGGTCTTAGAAATGGAAATAAACCTTCGTAACCATCATTGTTGTTGTTTGCTGAAGTTGTCCATGCATCATTATACAGAGTTCCATCTGTAAATACGCTATTTATTCCTAATTCAGTTGCTTTTCTTTGAACATCATATGAACCTGAAACTTCTACTACCAAATCACCTGTTGTAGGTACAATAAGAAAGGCAGTTTCATAAGGCGCGAATGGATCAGTTGGTACAGCAAAAGAAATAATTGGAGTGTCATCAGCATCCAACCAAGTTGTATCGCCTAATGCACCTCCCATATTTACGGTAAGGTTTATGTCACTAGAATAACCAACGTGGTTAGGAATATTGATTCCTGCAGGATTAATGCCAAAAGGATCGCCAAATAAAGATTCCGGCACCATGATTTGTTGACTTGAGTTAATAAATTTAGGTAACACAACGTCACTATGTTCGTCTATCGTTGCTGCACCTAAAGTAAGATATCCTCCGGTTCCAACTCCCCAGTTTACGATTTCATCACCGCTAATGCCATAAGGGTTTCCTTCATCTATTGATTTTCTAAAAAACCTAGTTGCTGCGTGCGAGTCTTGTACACCTCTATAAGCTGCTTGAATTAGTGTCTCAGTTCTTACATCTTGATCAGGAGAAATTGGATTCCAACCTAGTCTGTAACTGACAGAAGCTACTACATACCCTCTTCTTACTAATCTTTCGATCATATCAACTACATAAGGATCTGTTCTTAGTCCATTGATTTGACCGTTTACCAATGGCGGTAAAAAGTTACCTGTATGGAATACTTTGATCAATGGTCTGTCAGTTTCTGTATCTCCTGCAGGTGTATATACATCTAAAAATAGATCTATTGGTACTGCGGCACCTGTCAAGACTCCTACGTTATTAGCATATAAGACATCTGATTGCACGTCTACATCTGTAAATATTTCATCAACATACCTCGTTTGGGCATTTAGACCCAATACGATGAATGAGAAAAATGTTAGTGTAAAAATTCTTTTCATAATTTGTATTTGTTAGTGTTAAAATTTAGTGTTTTTATTAATTAGATTTAAAATCGTAAGTCAATTTCACATATCCCATTCTACCAATTCTAGGCCCTCCATAAGCTTGGAAGACAAGATTGTTCAATATGTTAGATGCACCTACTTTTATTGTTAAATGTTGTTTTTTTAGATTGTAATTTACTTGAGCATCTACCAACCCATATGATGGTATGAACCCAGTAAATTGAGGAGATCCTTCGAAAAGATATCCTTGTATCCATTTGTAATTCACATTATATCCTAAGGTGTTTGAAGTATTACTAGTGAGTTTTAATTTACGACCTGAAAATCCAATATTGTATTTATGTTTTGGTGTGTTAAATGCAGGAATAATCGGATCGTCATCATTTGTGACGACTAAGTCATTGTAAGAATAATTACCTGCGATTTTGAATTCATTCCAAAAGTAATTGAGACCAATAGAAAATCCTTGTGTTTTGACTGTACTAGAACTATTAGCCGAAAATCTATATATATCTACCGCGGTTGGGACATTACTCTGAGCATCTGCAAAAAACACATCTGCTCCTAAATTAAATCCAATGAAGTTTGTATAAGAACTGAAATAATACCCAGCATCCAAATATATTTTATTAAATAAAGTTGTTCTATACCCAACTTCAAATGTCTTTACTTCCTCGGGTTGTATACCTGGGATGTCAAAAGAATCAAGTAAACTTCTATCAAGATTTGGATCTCTTCTGAAATCGTCAAACGATTCTAAAGTTACTACATCAGTGATGTCGTCAATATGACCTCTAAGGGTAGCTCTTCCTACATTGAAATCTAAATATTGATCTGTTAGAGTTGGGTTTCTAATAGCTGAGGAGAATGAAAATCTTAAAAAGTTGTTTTCCGTTGGTGTCCAAACTAAACTTGCAGCTGGTGAAAATAACGTTCTGAAATTTTCATTCTTGTCAACTCTTACTGTCCCACTAATTTTTACTTTATTAGACGCTAAAGATTTTTGGAAACCACCATAAAAACCAAATTCAGCTACTGAAATGTCCACTGCATCTGTACTGTCCACAAATACTGTTCCTTCCGATTCAGGGGAATATAGTCTATAACTTGCACCAACTTTGATATAATCTACAAAAGTAGGTTCGAATTTATACTCACCATTAACATGAAATAACTTAGATCTATCGATGAGTCTAGTTCCTCCGCCTGCCGCACCACTTGGGGCAGATGTTATTCTATCAAATTCGGCTTGGAATTCCGGTGTCCCAGGTTCATAAAAACCAAAAAACTCTTCAGACTTTGCATTTGCAGCTCCTGCGGCCTCCGCATGGTAGCCAGCTAAAGTTGAAACATTATCAGGATCTTGCATCCAGTTAATAGCGGCATCCTTATCAAATAATCCTACTGTACCATCTGGATTTACAATAATATTACCATTTTCATCAAACAATATAAATTCAGGATAACCACCAGCAATCATATCGCCTTTCCTATCTTCATTTGTCCAATTGTTTAAATATAACGATCTCCATTCGAGATCAGGAATAGCGGATTGTTGAAGTTGTAATGCTGTGAAATAAGGATCATAAGTGTCACCTGCATTATCAACAGTCATATAAGCTCTAATGAAGTATTTGTCTCTTTTTTTGAATTCTATCCTATTTTGATAAAATTGAATATTCTTCAAGCTAAATCTATTGTCTCCTTGATATACCGTAGTACCATTACTATAAGAACTAGCCAGCACCAATGTTGGTGAATCAATTGTTTTGGATGGGTCAAACCTGAAATTAAGTGCGAGATTTGACTTTAAATTCTTAGTATCATAATCGACCAAGTCTATTTCATTATATCCTTTTCTATGAAATTGCCCTAATCCTGCAAGAGCACCGAACAAACTAGCAGATGATTGATCAAATAATGTGCTGTATTCATCTCCATAAGTATTCACTGCATCAAATCCACCAGGGTTTTCAGCACTTGTATAGCCTGCGGGACCTATACCTTCCGTATCATCTGAATAGACAGGATCATAATTATCAGCTTCCCAATCATTAGCGGTTAAGTAGGAGAGATTTATTTTGTAAGCAAACCATTCTTCGTCATTTTTATTTTTAAATGCTTGCGCCCATCTGACTGCAGTTTCCAATAGATTTCTTTCTGCTACTTTCACGGATGCTCCAAGACCTTGATGAAGGAACGGATCTTTTGTGACCATACTGATTACACCGTTAAAGGCGTTCGGTCCATAAAATGCTGAACTTGCACCTTGTATCAAGTCCACTTTCAAAATATCTAATTCAGACGAACCTAAGAAGTTTCCCAAAGAGAAGTTTAGTCCAGGTGCTTGATTATCTACACCATCAATAATTTGTAATGACCTTACAGGATTTGTACTATTAAATCCTCTTGTGTTGATTACTTGAAACCCAAGACTCGCAGTAGTAAGATCTACACCTTTTAATTGTCCAAGACCTTCATAGAAATTAGAAGAAGAAGTTTCTTTTACAGCGGTTATATCTAGAGATTCAATCGTCAATGGCGATTTTTTGTTTTCTTCTGAAATTCGACTAGCTTTTACTTCTATTACATCTACGGTAACACTATTTTCTTCCAGTGTAATAACAATGTTTCCTGGACCTTCTACTAATATTTCCTTTTCAACATATCCAAGATAAGAGGCTACTAAAGTTATAGGGTAGTTGGCTGAAGTTTTGATTTCAAAAAATCCATCATAATCAGTAATGTTGCCATCCGTGGTAGCTTTCACCAATATATTTGCTCCAATCAATGGATCTCCATTACCTGCGTCCGATATCTTTCCTTTTAATACCGTTTGAGCTTGGATACTTACCGTTATTATTAGAATTGCGCAAGTAAAAATGCTTCTTAAAGTCATACTAGTTTTTAAGTTTTTAACATTATCAGATCTGAGATGGCAACAAATTAAATATCTTGTATTGATATAATATTCCTAAATTTAATCAAATAATCATAATAGATAAGAATAAAATTTTACAATTTTAAAAAGAGTCATTATTAATTCAGAATCAAATAAGCGGTTTTTTCTTCTAATAATATAGTTTAAACCTTACTATTTTACAAATAAGTAAACTCTAGGTATAGATTATTTGGAACAAATATGTGGTTTGTTTTATGACAACATATTAAGAATTATGCTGTTATGGATGAAATAACAGTATCACGAATAAAAATTATGTCAAATTATATTTTTTTTTGGTTTAGACGAGACTTGAGGTTAAAAGATAATGCAGGCTTTTATCATGCTCTAAAGAGTGGAATTAAAGTCAGACCAATTTTTATATTTGATACTGAGATATTAGATAAATTAGATGATAAATGTGATGCAAGGGTCACATTCATATACAATACGATTTACAAGTTGAAATCTGAGCTTGAAGCTATTGGTTCTTCACTTGATGTTTATTATGGAAATCCTATTGAAGTCTTCAAAAAACTATCTCTTGAACAGGGCTTACAAGCGGTATATACGAACAACGATTATGAAAGATATGCAATCAGTCGTGATTCTCAAGTAGCATCTTCTCTTGTTTCCAAGAACATAAAATTTTATTCTTTTAAGGATCAAGTCATCTTTGAGAAAGGCGAGATTCTGAAGTCTGACGGAACTCCATATGTTGTCTTTACTCCTTACAAAAGAAAATGGATTGAAAGATTAGAAAGCAGAAAAACAGAAGAGGATTCTGGATTATCTTACTATTTTAAATCTTATCCAACAGAAAAATACTTTCATAATCTATTAAGATTTGAAGGGCGAAAAATGATAGATATAGCCGATATGGGGTTTGAAAGATCTGATGTTTATATCCCCGCTCAGACTGTGTCACAAGGAACGATCAGAAAGTATGAAGAGCAAAGAAACTATCCAGCAATTGATGGTACTTCTAAACTAGGAGTTCATTTCCGATTTGGTACAATAAGTATCAGAGAAAAGGCTCGAAAAGCCCAATCATTAAGTGATACATTTTTGAGCGAATTGGTGTGGAGAGACTTTTATAGTATGATATTGCAGCATTTTCCTAAGGTAGAAGATCAATCTTTCAGAGAAAAATATGAAGCTGTAGAATGGAGAAATAATGAGCAAGAATTCGAAGCTTGGTGCAAAGGGCGGACTGGGTATCCAATTGTAGACGCTGGTATGAGAGAATTAAATAATACGGGTCATATGCACAATCGAGTAAGGATGATAGTAGCCAGTTTTCTAACCAAACACCTTCTAATTGACTGGCGGTGGGGCGAACGATATTTTGCTGAGAAGCTCCTAGATTTTGATCTTGCATCCAATAGTGGTGGTTGGCAATGGGCAGCTGGATGTGGTACCGATGCTGCACCATATTTTAGAATATTCAATCCATACACACAAGCTGATAAATTTGATAAGAAGAGACTGTATATTAAGAAGTGGGTACCAGAAGAGGGGAGTGATAAGTATGTGAAGCCTATTGTAGATCATAAGGAAGCTAGAGAAAGATGTTTGTCTACTTATAAGAGGGCATTAAATAGGGGTTAGAACCCGCAATAATGAATCTGTGTACAAGCCTATGAAATAAGATATTAATACAATGGTCTGCCCCGTACCATAAACATATACAATAGGATAATAAAGAATTGTTTCATCGCAGCTGGTCAGTAAATGAAATCAAGAACGAAAGGCCTTTAAAACTGCCTGGACTACTTTACACCTGTCCCTCTTTAGAGAGGGAGTAAGGGAGAGGAGTTCAACGTTTAGTATGCTTGATATCCGTATTTATTTAGTGCCATAAGCAAATATTACGACAACTTCCTCCTCTTTAATTCTCCTTCAAAGGAGAACAGTAAATTGGCTCGGGCTGAATCACGCTCCAAAGGTCTTTCATTAGGTTATCGTCTTCTGTCCCATAGAAAAGACTACCTACTTTCGTTTAGCTATTATCAATCGATGCCGTTATCTCAGCACTTTCATATCTAGAAACCAAAGAAAAAGAAGATTCTAGATTTTTATTAAATCAGCTTAGGACATCTTAAGTTATTTTCTTAATTGTATAGTCATATTTGTTTCACTAATTTTCATAAAAGTGAAATTTAGTCATTTCTGTTTTATCTATTTTCTTAGAAAAATTAAACAGTTTACCTATACATGTTGTATACATTGTTAGAATTGTCTTTGAGTACATATTTATATTTATTTAATTATAAATCAGTTTATTAGGTCCTGTTTGTTCATGTAAATATCAAGAAGTGTATGTATTTGTATATTAAAAGTATATACACGGAACTCGAAATTTAAATTTACATTAGATTGTATTTTAGAAATATACATTTGATTATCCGTCATTAGTTGAAACAAAATCATCATTAAACTATAAAAATGAAAATTCTATTCGCATTTGCTTTTAGCCTGATATTGAGTACTGTATCACTGATTGGTCAATCCGATAAAGTCGTTGTTCAAACAGATGATTCGGGCAGTACACTACTTGTTAATGGTAAACCTTTTATGATAAATGGAATGAATTGGGATTATGTACCTATTGGCACTAATTTTTCATATAATTTTTGGAATAATTCTGACAGTTTTATTAAAGCTGCACTTGATTCGGAAATGAGTCTTCTCAAAAACATGGGAGTCAATACCATAAGAGTATATACAGGAATACAACCAAAATGGGTCCAGTACATATATGAGAATTATGGAATTTACACAATGCTTAATCATTCATTTGGTAGATACGGATTGACAATTAATGGAACATGGATGGCAAATACTGAATACTCCGATCCAGATGTAAAAAAGTTTTTAATGAGTGAAGCTAAATCAATAGTTAGAGATTTCAAGGAAACACCTGGATTGCTTTTATTCATGTTGGGTAATGAAAATAATTATGGATTGTCATGGGGAGGTGCAGAAACCGAAGATATTCCAATAGAAACCGAAGGGACGGTAATTACGAGGGCAAGAGCTATGTATAAAGTGATGAATGAAGCGGTTCTTATGATGAAGAAGATGGATGGAGATCATCCTATTGCTATTTGTAATGGAGATTTGCTATATCTGGATTTGGTCGCTGAGCATTGTACCGATATTGATATTTATGCAACTAATATGTACAGAGGAGTTTCATTTTCGGATGCATTTGAGAGAGTCAAAAATGAACTTAATAAGCCAATAATGTTTGCCGAATTTGGATCAGATGCATTTAATGCTTTAAACAATAGCGAGGATCAAAAAATGCAGGCCTATTACATGGTCAATAATTGGAAAGAAATTTACGGAAATGCAGCTGGACTTGGAGGAGTTGGAAATTCTATCGGGGGATTCACATTTCAGTTTAGTGATGGATGGTGGAAGAAAGGTCAAACAAAAGATCTTGATTATCATAATACAGAAGCAAGTTGGTTAAGTAAAGGATATAGTCTTGATACTGAGAATGGTTCTAATAATATGAATGAGGAGTGGTTTGGAATTTGTGCAAAAGGCAAAAATAATGAAAGAGGGCTATACGAATTGTACCCAAGAGCCGCATATTATGCTTTGAAGGAAGCACATGAACTAAATGTATATTCAGAAGGCCTTTCAAAGTCAGGTGTAAATGCTTACTTTGATAATATTGGACTTATGGATGCAGTGATTAAAGCACGAGGAGACAAAGCCGCTCTTATGGGGAAAGCACAAAGTAAATTAAGTGTAAGTCGACTAACTGCTAATTTTACAACATATAATACAGGTGGAAGCCTCATTACAACACCAGATGAAGTAGACCCAAATAATGTCACATTTCCCAATAGACTAGGGTTCGATCATATGCAATCATTCTTCGTTGGGATTGAAGCAAATCCTGCTCCTGGGATGAGAGCAAATGTTGAATTCAATATAACTGGTAATGTCGCGCAGAATCCAATAAATGAAATATTTTACGAAAATAGAGCAAGACCTTTAGAAGTAAATACAACAAATAATGGTCCTACTGTATTAAATGATAATAATAGACTCGCTGTATATAGAGCGGATTTCACATGGAATCATAAAGACTTCGATTTGACAGGATTTTATAGGACTGGCCATTATCATTGGGGATACGAAGGTGACTTTTTCGGTTTATATCCTGAAGCTAACTATGGTCCTAATATTGATATTTATAATGGAGCAGCTCCAGTTGGAGTAGAAATCAAAGGAAAAAGATCACTTAAAGGATTCACTTTAGCGATGGGCCCAGAATTGTGGTGGGGAGCAAATCCTGCTGTTTTAGTAAAGTATGATCGTAAGTTGGCAGGATTTGATGTTACTGGTATTTTCCACGAAGATATCGATCAACGGGGAGAATCTGAACTGTCTCTTATACACATCTCCGAGCCCACGAGACAGGCAGAAATCTCGT
>CAJXUU010000233.1 GCA_913061325.1 uncultured Saprospirales bacterium
ACGATAAGTCTTCTATTATAGCATTGGTAACAATTATTGCACTTGGCTGAGCTACAGTGTATGTGTCTGTGAACGCACAGTTATTATCGTCAGTGATGGTCAATGTGTAATTTCCTGATTGGAGATTTTCTATAATATTTCCACTGTCCCCATTTGACCAATTATAGGAAAGGTTTCCTGTTCCGCCTGCAGCGTTTATTTCTATACTGCCACTATTATTATCATAGCAGGTGAGATCAGTTACCTGAGGGAATGTGACAAAAATGGAGGATGGATTAGTTATATAAAACTCAACTACCGTATCACAAAGAAAAAAGTCTGCGACAGTAACCGTATAAGTGCCAGGCGAAAGATTAGAAATGGAATTGGATTGCGACCCATTAGACCAATCGTAATAATAGCTCCCAATACCTCCCGTACCACTGACTGTGATACTCCCATTATTAGCACCATCACAACTAATATCTTGGAAGTCATCTAAAGTATACGCTACTATTTCAAGGTCTACGATTTCATATGATCCGGTTTTGGTACAGAAATTATCATCCGTTACAGTAACATTGTAAGTGCCTGGACTAAGGCCTTGGATAAAATTGAAAGTTTCGCCGTTAGACCATTGGTATTCATATGATGGTGTACCTCCGTTGGGATTCATATATATAGACCCATCCTCAGTGCCAGCACATGTAGGATCGTAAACATCCGCTACCAAAGTAATATCATCAGGTTCGGTGATCAACCAATTTTTTTCTATTGTAAAACCATCACTGGTAGTAATGGTGACTTCATATAACCCTGGAGATAGATTGCCTATTTGTGGTCCTGATGCTCCATGAGCCCAAGAGTAAGAAACCGGCTGGGCGCAAGAGGTCGTAGTGCCAATTACAATTTCACCATCATTATTACCATTGCATTGCACATTGGAAATATTGAGCTCTATCACCTCACAATCCTGCGCTAAAGTAAATGTTATCAGTTGTGTAATAAGTATTAAAGTAGTTAATAGTCTCGTTTTCATTTTTCTATATTTTGATACAAAAATGAAGTGATGTGACCTCAAATTATATAGGCAATGAGTATTTAGAAGTAAAATGAGAGTTGCAATTCAATCTATGATAGATAATAAAAGGTCATTAGGCTCTAGTGTCATTTAAGCTTCCAAAAGCGAATTTTTACTTCTTTTGATAAAAAACCATATCTATTCCTACCAAATACTAATTGGGTAATCGGTTCTGAATCATTTGCTATATTTTAGGAAAGAGCAAAACGTAATATTTGCTGCTTACAAAAAGATGTACACTCTTGATTAAAAAAAATTATTAAGCTCAATTTTCAACTTGACTGGTGTCTACTTCTTTTTTTCTTTACAATTATTATTTGGTCAATATCTGAATGATTTCCTGTTTCATCAAAATACACTTGCAGTACCAGCGGATTTGGACACAATACTTGCAGGAAACCCTGCATCCCCAGTGGATTTTACAAAAATCACGAATTCACAGTAGGTTATAGATACCTTTTTACCTCAGATAACCCATCTGAATGGATCACTTTATGTTCTTGGGACCAATCCGTAGTGCTAGCATATGGCAAAGTGCTGGTCGACTACATTGTGCAGGATACGGCAATACATGTACACTATAATATAAATCCACTAGATACTGTAAACATGGTAGGCGTGAATACCGCAGCACACAAAACATCATTGGATATAAATAGAAAAATAAAATTGGGAGTTGATGCCACGCTGCCTGTGACTGAAATGATAAGATGGAATAGTGATGTATCAACCTATAACAATCAAGTGGTCGTGACAGATCCTATATTCAGCAAGGAGGCGTATATTTATAAGAAAGTCGATACAAAAAGGAAGCTCGAAACTATTCTTAAAAGTGAAGACACTGAAAAAGATTCTTCTCTTGGGCCTGATTGCAGTACTTAGGAAGTAAGTATCCTGATAGGAAGTCCTAAATCTGGTAATAGCTTCGCGGGGGACCTGATGGTTTTCTCCAAATAATAATTAGATCGTGCTAAATGATAAATATGTATTGGAAATCAGAGTGAATAAGATCATTTTTGTAATATTATAGAAATAAATATAGTTGAAAAAAACATTGCTTATAATCAGTTTTCTGAACCTCACGTGCATTTATGCATGGGCTTCTACAATGGACTCTATTTACTTCAGAGCTGTAGATAGTTCTGAAGTTGTGAATTTGCCTTTTGTGACTGATATTCAGAGTGATAAAGAGGGTAATCTTTGGGTTGCAACAAAAGAAGGATTATTTAGATACAATGGCTACGAACTTATAAAATATACAGTTGATCCTTCTGATGAATATAGCTTACTGAAAGATGAGGTACATAGTATATATATATAGATTCAGAATCGAAAGTTTGGGTTGCGGCTCCTTATTCTATATATACCTATGACTCCTTTCGAGATAGGTTTAACAGGAAGACAGAAAATTTCAGGAAAAAGAAACAACCACTCTATAATATTGGATTTTTTGATGTCCATGAATTGGATAAAGACCATATGATTTTTGCCTCAAAGACTGGATTATGGATTTACGAGAAAGAAAGTGGAGAAGTTATAGGATATGATTCATTGGTAAATAAAGTAGAAATTGACCCCTATTCTACCAATGCACATGTATTACACATCGAAGAAGATACTGAAGATGACAATCTACTGTGGCTTTTTACCAGAGATGGATTATATTCTTATCAGAAGCGAGAAAGAAAGTCTCAAAAGATAGACGGTTGTGATGCATTGCCTTTTGAAGACGCTAAAGACAGAGGAAACTCTATGGCGGTGACAAAGGATATAGTCTACCTACTACTTAATCATCTAGAGGTATATGCTTACAATAAAAGCAACAAAAAATGGACTCATATAAATAAGAATTTCTTAGAAAACAAGAATCATCACATTAGAAATTTATTGCCTTATGAGGGTGGAGTATTTATAGCCTACATACACAATAAGATCCACTATTATCATCCATTACTTGACATACAGGAAGTCCCTATTTCTTATTCCGAAGAATTGATAGATCATAGTTATTCTTTTGTGGGTGTTGATCATAATGGGCATTTATCATATATTAATTATAATAAATTTTTAGTTAAATCTCAGGAAGCACTCTACGGTAAAAAGGGAGCAGAAAGGATGTTTGCTAGACATTTACAGATAGAAGATCAGTCAATTGCTGATACTTTTTTATCGACAGATATAATAATTCTAGAGCCTCACCAGAGGAAGATACAATTTAATTTAGGCATGAAAGCTGGAAATTATAACACTCCGGAGAAATACTTCTACAAGCTGAATAATGATGAGGCCTGGAATATGACAGTGGATGGTGAAGTAAACCTAGCGGAACTCTCATATGGTAATTATGAAATTTTTGGTAAGATAGAATATGGAGGTGAGGTGCTGGAAGGGACCGTAAAGCGATTCTATATAAAACCGCATTTTCATGAAACAACCTGGTTTAGGACATTTCTGTTACTAGCTATCATCTGTATCTTATCATTTGGCTATGCCATGATAAGTGGGAGAAAAAGAGACCAGAAAGACTTTAAACAACAATTGCTCAATTTAGAAATGAATGCACTGCGAAGCCAAATGAATCCACATTTCTTATTCAATTCATTAAATTCGATCAAGAATTATGTAGTTTCGAAATCAAAGGATGAAGCAGCAGACTATCTAACAAAGTTCTCCATTCTCATGCGGATGATTTTGGAGAACTCTAGGAAGAAATTTTTGTATCTATCAGAAGAAATAGAAATGCTCAGTCTATATGTAGAGATGGAGCAAAGGAGACTCAATCATTCATTTGATTATTTAGTGGATATAGATGATCGAGTAGACATGTCATTTTTTGTTGCTCCATTACTGCTGCAACCTTATGTAGAAAATGCTATTTGGCATGGGCTTATGAACAAAGAAGGTCAACGCCACCTATCATTTATAGTAGCGTCTAAGGATACAGGTATTCTATGCATTATCAGAGACAACGGAGTAGGTAGAGATAAATCTGAAAGTCTAAAAAAAGGAAATGTAAGCTCTAAAAAGTCGCTAGGTCTGAAAATAACAAATGATCGATTCAAAAGAATAAATCAAATGTATAATATAAAAGCTGATGTCCAAACCATCGACTTATTTGATAAAGATGGACATGCTATAGGCACAGAAGTGCGTATCTATTTGCCCCAAATATTAAATCCAAAAATCTATGATTAGAGCTATAATAATAGATGATGAAATCAATTGCATCGAAGTCCTTGAATATGAAATAAGAAGGTTGAATGTTGAAATAGAAATAGTAAGTACTTTTTCTCAACCACAAAAGGCACTTATCTTCTTAGAAAAAAATACAGTTGACGTTATCTTTTTAGATATTGAGATGCCTAGGATGAATGCATTTCAGTTTTTGGATAGCATACCCAATATACAGGCTCATATAATTTTCACGACCGCTTATGATCATTATGCGTTGAAAGCTTTTAGATATTATGCCGTAGATTATTTATTAAAACCCATCTCAAGAGAGCAATTAGAAGAAGCACTAGAACGAACAAAAGAAAGAACTCAGACTTTCGAAAAATCAATGATTAATGAGATTTACTCCAAAATAAAATCACCCAATTCTGTTTTCAATAAAATCGCTGTCCCCGTTGAGCATGGTTTCAAAATGATAAAAATAGAGAATATTATTTACTGTGAAGCGGATAGTAACTACTCTAAAATACATTTACAAAATGAAGATTCTGTACTAGTATCTAAAACATTAAAACACTTTGATAATTTGCTTCATAGTCATGGATTTTTTAGAGTGCACCAGTCAAAACTTATCAATGTAAATTATATAGAGAATTATTCACGGACCGATGGGGGGGTTGTCGCATTGAGCAATGGAGTAAATATAATGGTGTCTAGAGCCAATAAAAAAACATTTGAGTCATTTTTGACTTCGTTTGCGGGGTAATATTTATTGATTTCACATTGATCTAGTAAAAAGAATCATACTTAGCTATGGATTCCGCTTTTTCTATGAAGGTTTTGGTTATTTACGATAAGGATTAACTACAAAAAATGATCTCCATTGTCATAATATACCCAATACTTAGATTAAATTATTGAAAGTCTCTTTATAATAAAAAGACGTTTACTTTCTTCCATTCTCGAGAGTATGATATTATTATTAGTAATTCCCATCGGTTTCATTATCTATTTATTCCCTATATTCGACTTTACTTATTAATTCTACTTATGAAATACCTATTTACTTTATTAGCATCTTGCATTTGTTTATCATCTTTTGGACAAAAAGAAAATTTAGCACCATGCGGATCACCTTCGTATAAATCACAATGGTTGAAAAGCTACCAGAAAAGCCCAGATAATTATCAAAAGAGAAGTGGAGAGGTACTATGGGTTCCAATGTCTGTTACTTTAGTTGGTACAAATCAAGGATTGGATTTCATAAGTACACCTGCATTGATGGAAGCTTTATGTACTTTGAATGAGGACTTTGAAGAATCAGAAATTCAATTTTATTTGGCAACACCAGTTAAGTATCTGAAATCGACCGAATACGCTGATCATCAATCAGTACTCAAAGGAGCGGAGATGATGTTTGCTAACAACGAACCAAACATGATCAACACATATATCATGGAGAATGCAGCTGGAAATTGCGGATACAACTTACCATACGCAGGTATAGCACTAAGCATTAACTGTGCTCAGCCAGACGATCACACATGGTCACATGAAGTAGGACACAATTTATCTCTCCCTCATCCATTTCTTGGCTGGGAAGGAGGTGTGAGCCATGACAATTCTGTTTCTCATAATTTTTCTGATCCTGCACCCGAAAGAGTCACTTATGACTATACCTACTTTCAAGACACTTTGATTCTTGACACAATGATCATAGATACAGCTTACGTAGAAAAGATAGATGGTAGTAACTGTGATTTTGCGGCTGATGGTTTCTGTGATACTAAACCTGATTATTTGGCGTACAGATGGAATTGTAATAGTTCTACATTAGAAAGTTCAGAAATCCAAACGGATCCAAACGGAGAGACTTTCAAATCTGATGGAACATTGATTATGTCATATGCATCTGATAATTGTAGTAGCAGGTTCTCTCCGGAACAGATAGCTGCAATGCGAGCGAACTTAATAGATGAGAAACCTAATTATCTTGGAAACGAAAATGTAATAGACCCAACATCAGATGATGAAGTATCTGTAATAACTCCTGAATACCTTTCTGAAGTATATTACAAAGATGTTTACTTAGAATGGGAAGAAGTAGAGAATGCAAGTTTGTATATGGTTCAAGTTACTAGACTATCAAATTTTGCGGGTCCTGTATTTGATACTATTATCAATACTAATTATATAACATTACCTGAATTGAAGTTCGAAAACCATAAGCACTATTTCAGAGTAAAAGCATTTAACGAATACAACTTTTGTGGTGAATATATAACGAATGGCGCATTCACAACTACTGACACAGAAACCAACGTAGTCGAGCAGTCCCTCGCGTCAATAAAAATACGACCTACTCTATTAACATATGGAGAGAATCTTAATATTGATAATGAAAATGGAATTGAGGTGGAAATAATTATCACCGATGTCGTTGGTAAACCAGTCTATCGTTCTTATGCGAAGGGTGGGTCTCAAAATATTAGTACTGAAAACTGGGATAGTGGAGTATACTTAGTAACTCTTAGGAAAGGTAATTCTACTATTACTAGAAAAATTGCAATGACTAAATAAGGAGTTTGAAAAAAATAGTAGCAGACTGGAAAGCAAATGCCCGTGAAGACCTTAATGAAAACACAGCATTTCTTAAGTCCATACCTAAAAATAAAAAAATTGACGATTTAGCTTTTGACCTGCATGAGGAAGTCTTCAAGAAAGTAGATTGTCTACAATGCGCAAATTGTTGTAAAACTACTCCTGCATTAGTGACGCGACCTGATGCAAAAAGGATTGCAAAACATTTATCAATTCCACATAAGACGTTCATCAGAAAGTATCTTCTCGAGGATATTAATGGAGAATTAATGATTGCTAGAGTCCCCTGTACTTTTTTGAATGAAGACAATACATGTCAGATCTATGATGTAAGACCTCAAGCCTGTAGAGAATATCCACATACTAACCAATCAGGATTCAGTCGAAGATCAAAGATGAATGCTAATAATACTATAGTTTGTCCAGCTGTTTACGAAATTGTGAAACAACTAAAAAAAGTGAGTTTTTGATTGGATGATATAATTGAAAGAATTAGCCGATTTTTGCAGTCAATTAAACTTGAAAACAAATAATAATGATCTTCGAATTCAAAAATTTCATTCCTGTTGTAGACGAAAGTGCCTTTGTACATCCACAAGCTACGATAATCGGTAATGTGACTATTGGTAAAAATGTATATGTAGGGCCACATGCTGTGATCCGAGGTGACTGGGGAGAAATCATTATAAAGGATGGGTGTAACGTCCAAGAGAATTGTACGGTGCATATGTTTCCTGGCACCACAGTCGTATTCGAAGAAGGTGCTCATGTTGGACATGGTGCTGTTATACATGGAGCACACCTTGGACGCAACTGCATGGTCGGCATGAATACTGTGGTCATGGATAATGTTGAAGTAGGGGAAGAGTCTATTATTGGTGCTATGGCATTTGTGAAAGCTGATACAGTAATCCCAAAAAGGAGTCTTGTAGTTGGAAATCCGGCAAAAATCATCAAAGAAGTAACAGATGATATGATCGCTTGGAAAACGAAAGGCACAAGATTGTATCAAACGCTACCAGCTGATATGCACAACTCGCTCAAGGAAGTAGCCCCCCTTAGAAGTCCTCAGGAAAATAAGCCTTCCCAAGACGTACTTTTCACTACTTGGAATGAAATAAAAGGCAGTTAATTCATTCCTCCCTCAATTTACTAATGTGATTTTAACAACCTCTTCCCTTTGTTAAAAATTCAATAATATATTAGTTTGTTAATCACTTGTTGAACATATTTTTAGTTAATCATGTTAATCTCATTACGTGCCGATAATAGCATGATAAATATAATAACATACCCATGTTAGAGAAGACAAAGAATACATCAGTCAGAAATGATGACGAAATAGGATCTGAACATGTGATGACTTCCATTGAGACTCCTATGAGAGATGATGCATTTGACTTAAGTGACAATGAAAAAATAGATGTCATTGCTGAGCACTTTAAAGTAATAATGGAAACTATAGGCTTGGATCTTAATGATGACAGCCTTGCTGGCACACCGAAACGAGTTGCAAAGATGTTTATCAAAGAGAAATTCAAAGGGCTCAATAAGATGAATAAACCATCGATCTCATTGTTTGATAATGTATATCAATACAGTAAGATGTTGATAGAGAAAAACATCAAAGTAGAATCTACATGTGAGCATCATTTCCTACCTATCACCGGTATGGCACATGTAGCTTACATCTCCACTGGAAAAGTTATCGGGCTATCTAAGATCAATAGAATCGTAGACTTCTATGCTAGAAGACCACAAGTACAAGAACGATTAACAAGACAGATCGTAGAAGCGCTTAAAGAAGCATTAGACACAAAAGATGTCATAGTTGCTATGGAAGCTAAACACCATTGTGTATCAAGCAGAGGAATCGAAGATCCGCATTCTACAACTGTTACATTAGAATATAGTGGTGAATTTGAAAATCAAGGACGTAGAAATGAATTTATGGATTACGTAAGAAATAAGATGTAGAACCTTACAAATAAAGATATCACATGAAAGCCTGGCAAATTTATTTTGCTAGGCTTTTTCATTTGGTAGCTAGGGCATTTAATACCATTTATTCAATCTAACCGTCTTGACAACTTCACCATCCTGATCTATTAATCTTACTAAATACATGCCTTCACTGAGCATAGAGATATTGTGAACTTCTCCTCCTTTATGATTCAAAGTACTAACCTGCCTTCCAATAATATCTGTCTCTTATACACATCTCCGAGCCCACGAGACAGGCAGAAATCT
>CAJXUU010000234.1 GCA_913061325.1 uncultured Saprospirales bacterium
TTTGGATACTTTTTATCAAGAAAAAGTATCGAAAGACATAATTTTTATGGAAGACGAATGTATCTATAAATTAGATGATCAGTATATGGCAAATTCTACCTAAAACTCATACCTCAACCCTACTCTATTGTAAGAAAAATCAATCTTAACATCTTCTCTTTTATGAAGAGCTGGAATTAAATAACCTACTGTAGCTCCTAGTATATATCCGCTGATGACATCCGTAGGAAAATGCCTTCCTCCTTTTACTCTTAAATAGCTAATCGTAGCGGGAATAATGGCTGAAGGAATCCAAACTAGATACTTCTTTTTCATATCGGGATTTGTGTCAATAATTATTTTTGCTGTAAAAAATGACATAGCGGCACTAAAAGATGCATGTCCAGATAAAAAAGATAATCTAGAACTACCACTTAATTTATCATCTAGTCCCACTTCAGGATTATAGTTAAATGGTCTGTGCCTTCCCGCCTGCGCTTTGATAATATTGGTGATCCCATTGGTAATGAGAAATGTCTCAAAAGCCATGAAACCTATAGCAAATTTATCATTCCTGCAACCTTTTGTTAAATAAGAACCAAATGGCAAAATAGCGGAAGTATATAAGATAATATCACTAATTGCAATTGCCGAACTAGAATTATTTAATGCTGATGACCGATCCAAAAAATTCAGATCTTTAATATTCAAACCTGCTATACTCTGCGGTGTCGATGGATCTGCATTGCCAAGAAGTACATGCCCAAGTAAAGATGCTCCAATACCTGTTCCTAAGATTATTCCATCCGTTTTTAAATCTATTTTATAAATGTTTGATTGACCAAAAGTTGATTGAATGCCAAAGAATAATATGATTAGTCCTAATATTGATACCTTCATTATACTGCTACTTAATTTTATCAAGTTTTTTATCCGGATTCAAAACGATTGCAATCTCCAAAATCGTATTAAAAAGCAAAACCCATTTGCAAACTAAATGTATCTTCTTCTTCATTAAAGGAGTAATATGGTTGAACTACAACAACGCCTAGTACGTCAAACCACAAGCCTACTGTCTGGCTAGATAACCAAGGAGGGTTGTCGCCACTTTCATCATGATAAACTTTTCCTATGTCATATCCACCAAGTATTCCAACATCCATCGGTATAATATTGTTATTCCATTTAAATAGTTTGAGTCGAAGATCTATATTGTTGAATATTGCCGATGTGCCTCGGAATCGTTCATTTCGAAATCCACGTAACCCACTATTATTTCCAAGTGAAGGGTATTGATAAAATTGACGATCGCCACGTGAAGTCAATATTCCAAGCTTATTAGCTAGCACAAGTTTAGGTCTCACTAATAACTGAATATACATTTGAGACTCTAATTTGAGCTCTGTTACATTCTCTTTTTTCGATGACTCGATCAAATGAGAAGCTGATACAGAAAACATGAATCCATTTGTAGGAAACACTCCACCTTCTACAAATCCAAAACTATACTCCGCAGCACCACCCAAATACATCCGATTACTTAAAGCATCTTCAGTAAAGAAGTCTGTATCAACACTTGTTATCCGCTCATCCGATTTTTCTAAGTTTCGATATTGTAAAGTTGGTCCAAAATTAAATTGACTTGCGCTTCCAAAATTAAGACGCAAAGTAGGATCAACATCAATACTTTTCATTCGAACCCAGTTAAATTCTGTTTCTCTTAATGGATTAACAGTAAAACTGCCAAGACCAAAAAAATTTTCATATTTAGGAAAATTCACATCAACGTTAGGTGCAAAATCAAGTCTACCTAAACTATTTGGAAAATGACCTCTATATCCAAATTGAACTGCTTTTCTGCTTCCCGGAGCAAGGCTTAAAGAAACATTTTGGCTTGCTTTATAAGGTTCATTCCTCCACCCGTGAGTAGTCCAGGTATATGAACCACCTATCCAAAATCCATCATCTACAGAATTCCCAAAGCTAATACCAGGCAAACTTGTATCGTATTTATATCCATTTCTGTCATACTCATTGACACCTAGGTCGTCTGATCTTTTATCAATAACTACCCCTTCAATCTTTATACCTGCTGAATCATCATACACATAGACTTTACGTCCTATTATTTTATTATGTATGTAGTCTTTATCCTCACCTCCGATAAGTCGAAGAGAAATGTCATTATTTTTAACCCCAGAAATTACAAATTCATCCTTTCCTCTACTTCCATATATTCTTACTTCATTTGTCTCATTTGGATAAAATGTTCGCTCATATTTTAATAGATCAGCTTCACTTTTTCTTATAATAAAATGCTTAACAAGCATACTCCCATTTGATTTTTGCTCTATCTCAAATCTATCTTTATTATCAGTTCCAGTTACCTCAACTTCTTTAGATAAGTAGTCGTAGAGTCGTTTTCCGATTTTCAAAAGATTTCCTCTTCTTGCCTTTAAAATCTCAGGAAGTTCTTTTACATCTTTATTATCCATTACTTCTGTTGGAAACAGATTCATTGCTTCAGTAATCTCCTCATCGGAAACATCTATTTGCATTTTCTTTATGATTGCTTCCCAATCTGACCATTCCAATTCATGCAGAAAATATCGATCAAAGTGCTGAGCGTTAAACGATAAATGCTTTACGTCTTTAACATCCTTTTTCATGGTCTTAAATTGCTTCAAAACCGTTATAGAAAGTAACCACGGGACTACACCTTTAAATTTGTACATTGCTTGATCTCTATCTCTAGGAATGGGTCGATAGACATTCTTGCCTTCCTTATCAAATTTTGCCCATCTCCATTGATCATCATGACGATCCCAATCATGTATCAAAAGATCAAACATACGTGACTTCAATACCCACTCTTGATCTACAAAGTGATTCCTTTTAGTAGTCAATATATCAAGCAGATCAGCATATCCAATGATCTTTGACGAATTTCCAAATTGTTTCGCTTCGCTCCAATTTCCACTTGGTCTCTCTTCTAGTAGGTATAGTTCTTCAGGAAACTGACTATTGTAATTACCTAAACCTCTTTGGTGCTGTAAGTAGACTAATTTTGGATCTGTGTAATAGATATTTGCAGCTTTAGAAAGTGCAGGTATAATCAAAGCTCCATAAGGTTGACTTGCACTGTTTTGATCCGAGAGAACATCCATTACTTTAAGATTGCTAAACCCTTCTGGCACTAATTTAGAATAGTCCTTTTTAATAGATCTTAGGATGTATTGTTTCCTATTTCCCATTTCCATTCTCAGAGAATTAGATGCTTGTCCACCACCTTTTTTGATTGGTTTCAATCCCCCGTACTTGGTTTCTAGATCTATTACTTCTGCCTCTACAGGAGTTGTCCACACATCCCTATATTGAGATCCTAAAAAGAGTTTCTTCAAAGATCCAGCGGCAAATGCTTCATTAGCAGAAATTGTTTTTACCTTCTCAATAATAGGTGGATATTTAACCTCTTCCTCAACGGTGCCTTCCCTTGGTGCTCTCATTTGAGTTCGATATTCTAAGACGGGTTCTACGCCAAACCCTGACACTGTGTATATTTCAAGCCATGATTCATTATTTTCATAAAATTTGATCTTAGCAAATCCACGGGCATCTCTAGCATAATCAGCATCCCCACCACGTTTCACATAGTCATTTCGACTGCCACCTCCACTTACAATGTATTTTATCCTTTGACCATCGAAATATTGCATTCCATGTTCATGACCAGAAGTGAAGGTTACATTTACTCTCCATTTTTTTGCCAGCGCATCAAGACCTTGAGTGAGTGCTTTGTTATGGGTATGTGTTATATCTTGTGTAGAACCTGTTACATTTCTATAAATGGGATAAATCGAACCAATAATAGGAAGTGGAATCCAAAGGTTGTGTTTTAGCTCTGTCAATGGAAATAGGTGATGCTTCAAATTAAAATTTCCACCATGTTTACCATTACTTTTAATTGGATGATGCAACATGACAATGATTTCATCGTTTTTATGCTCAACGAAAATTTCTTCTACTCGCTTCAGCAGATCACCTCGTGACTTTATTTCACAATGCTTGTTTATTTTCTTTTCCCGACTCCAGTTTTGTAACCACCATTGTGAATCCAGAAATACATATACAAGATCTTTGTTCACTTTAATAACTTGCGGATCACCACATGCATTACTTGGATAAAACTTAACATTCCCGTTGTTCTTAGCATATGCCTTGATGTAGTCCTCTTGTCTCTTTACTGCTTTTCTTCCGCCTTTTTTATGTTTGTTCCAGTCATGATTTCCTGGTATGAAATAAGTCTTTCCATCATGAGATTCGGAGAGTGCTAGGTGAGCATCCAAAATGCGTTCCCCCATATCTCTTTCTGAATCTTCCTCCTTTTGTAAACCGACAGGATAGACATTATCGCCAAGGTAAACTAGACTTGTTCCTGCGGTTTCGCTTTTAAGCATCTCTGAAGCAGCGTCCAAAACAAAATTCTTATTTAGCACTTTATCGTCCAATTCTCCCCCATCACCTATTAGGTATAGGGAGTGAATTTGTTTATTTTGAATAGGTTGATTATTCTTCTTCCAGTCTAATGCATCATCACTATAATATGGACTTTTTAATGTGCCACATGAGCTAACCATGATCATTGCAAAACAAAAGACAATAAGTTTATTCATTATTCTATCCATCATAAGCAAATTTAAAAATCTTACCACTAAACCCTTTTCCTTCAGTACTGATATATAGATTATTATCTTTATCAAATGTGATACCTTCAGGTTGTGGGTTTGATTTACTATTTAGAAAAATTACATCCTTAAGTTGTTTATCCTTTCCGATAATTACAAGAACCGAACCTCTACCAGATATCAAGTAATAATCTCCATTGATCGGATGGATTGCAATACCAGAAGGGGCAAAACTCTTGACTCTACGTTTCAATTTTTTGAGCTTGGATTTTGATATACCTGAATGAGAGGATTCGACAAAGGAAGTCAATTCACTATCCATAACCGTCAAGTAAGGATCTACATTCAACTTTTTTTCATTTAGATCAAATAAGTAGACACATTTTTGATTCTTTTTACCTCTAATTTTAGCAATAGGTTGACCTTTGCAAGCAATAAGTAATGATCCAGTTTCTTTATCAAAACACATCCCTTCTACATCATTCCTAGTATTTAGTTCGGTATTGTAGGATATCGTTTCATTTGAAGTTTGATTATAAAAATATAGCGTCCCCGTATTTTTAGATACTACAATATAATCATCAACCTTCGCTATGGCTTCGAAATCTCCTTTTTTAGAAAACTTATATTCTGAGTTAATATTAAAGGTAGTCGGATCTAAAGTGAATATTTTTCCCTCTTCGTCATTATTCGATAAAAATAGATCGTTTGCTAGGTCATAGGTTAAGCCAGATATTTCACCAAGCCTGTTGTCCAAGACAAATGTTTCTGATGGTGTTTCAAAATTATAGTTTTTTTGGAATTCAATTGTCTTTTCACCTTCTACCACAATTTCAACTGCGTCAATCAAATTACCTTTTTCTCCCTTTTGCGGAGAACTACAACACAAAAAAGTAAAACTACAAAACAACGCTATCCTTAAATAAAGACCAATCATATCAAATCTATTTACAACTGTTTATTAATTTATTAATTTATTAAAGTGAAAATCCCAGTCCATAATGTATAATCGATTCATCATTAAGATTGTTGAATCCTTTGTTGACAAATACCGAAAAAGCATTATTCAGAAAAGTAACATACAATCCGCCTCCATACCCAGAAACGTTGCTTTCAGAATTTGAAAGTGCTAAACCTCTGTCATAAAATCCTGAGAATCCTAAAAGAAAAGGAATGTAACTATTCTTACTTTGGTAGATTTCTTTTCTCAATTCTACATTAAGATAAGCAATTTCTGAATTACGAATTAGGTTATTTGCAAATCCTCTGACGTTGTTACCATTGCCCAAGATTGGATAGTTTATGTAACTTCTGTTGCCAAATGTTGCTTCTCCCCCAACCTTGACTAATATTATTGTTCTAGAAATATCGTGCCAAGAATTGACAAGTGTAACATCAGCTGTAACCTCATCATATATGCCTTCATTTGCATTAATATTATACCCAATTCTATTGGAAATATTATATCTGATACCTTTAGTAGGATAGGTTAAGCTATTTGTAAAGTCCAAGTTCACTTGACCATGCAGATAAGCTTGCCAAATACTATTTCCTTCTAATAATTCAGCAGACGTTTGGCCTGTACCTTCTTGTAATTTCAAGTAATGAGTTCCGATACCAAAACTGACATTACTTTGTCCATAGATGTCATTGACCAAACTGGTGTACAAATCATAATTATCATTCTGAACATAATAGTCATCTCCCTTTCTATAATTTTCCAAATAGTTAGATGGTAAAGTTGAGTTTGCCCCTACGAATCTATCATACCGTGTATCATTGTGAGCCGCTCTTATTTTAATTTTTGCATCCCACTTATTCCAAACATCTGTGTACAAACTAATAAGCCTTAGTCTCACTGCATTACCTCTTGGATAGTATTTTGCCGCTAGAGAGGTCCGTCTGCCAAAAGGTTTTTTATTGAATTTCTGGTTTACTTTTGTGAGCTGCACTTCGAATCCACTTCCATAATCACTGTCGAATTTATACATAGCAAATGGGAGCAATGCATCATACTGCAATCCATAAATATCTGGATAGATGGGTTTATCCAGTTCTATCGATTTTACGTTATCGAATTTTTGAGTATCATATATTTTGATCGCATGTTGGTTATTTTTAGTTCTTATCTCATCTTTATCTGTCCCAGGAACTAATATTATATCTAAATCTGCTTCCTCGTTCCCCTCAATCGACACTATATCATTACCATCCAACGAATAGATTTCTATTTGTTTTGTCACATTAGTATTGTAGATTTTCTGAGTTATTGCCTCTCCTTTTTTCTCTCCTTTTTTTGAATCATATAATGTTACTACAACTTCGTCTTTTGCCTTCGTTTCAATACTTATATAATCATTTTTATTACTACCGTAGAAAATGGCTTTCTTATGATATATATCATACAACTGATTACTAGCTATTGATAAATCGTCTTTTCTAGTTATTAATGCCGATATGATTTTTTCTCTTGAAAATTCTTGAATCTCAATGGGAAGGCTATTCCACGCATTCTCTATATTTTCTATTGAGAATGAGGACTCAATATACTCTGCTGCACTATTCCATTCTTCTCTCGAAATACTTGACCCTAGAAAATAAAGCATATTTTTTCCTTGGAAAGTCATTCCTTTTAGGTCTTGTATTCTTGGACTCAGCTCCGCAACATTTGGAGCAGCAACATCTGATACATTTCCAATTACCCCTTCGAAAAGTGCAAAGGCATGATCTCTATCTCTTGGAATGGGTTTGTATAATCGATTCTTACCATCTTTGTACACAGCCCATTTCCAGTTATCGTGATGTCTATCCCAATCTGCAATCCAAATATCGAACATAATGCATTTTGCAAAGGCTTGCTTATCTATTTGATGTTTCGAACTAGTTAATAGTTTTCTGAATACATGATGTGTCGAAACTATATCATCTGCCCCCGCAAACCCCTCTCTGTGTTTCTTCTTTTTAGTAGGTTTTTCTTCTAAGGTTCCAATTACATGGGTAAAGGCATTATTATATTCTCCGAGAGCATCTTGTCTTGCCATCACAAATGGGATAGGAGTAACATGTAGAATATCAGTATTGTCTAAGAGTTTGCCAACAACAACATCTCCAAAAGGCAATTGAGATGAGATCATGTCTTGTTTCACTTCTCCGACTGCTGTTTGCATGATGATTTTCTCCTTATTTTTTTTAGCATCCTTATTTACAGATCTGAATGCAAACTTACGGCCAACTGGGTCTTTCAATTTAAGTGAAAGTGTCTGCAAGCCACCACCTGTTGAATAAGGAGTAAGGCCTCCACTGACGTCTTCCACGTATAGTTTATCAAAATTTACCGGAGTTATCCATTCATTTCTAAAGTTTCCCCCTAGCCAAAACGTCTTCATCCATGATGCGCTGTACTCTGCACCAGTTATTAGAATAGAATCTGGATTTCCTAATCTGACAGTAGGAGTTGAAAGATAATCTTGAGCTCGATTTAAATCTAAATCCTCTTTTTTCAGGATCATTTCACTTTTTCCTGAACCATCTATCATCGATACTGCTCCCTTTTCGGAAGAGATAATATCTATATATTTATGATCGTATAGAAAGATCTCTTTTTCAGGAAATTCATTTTTACCTTTTACATTATTCGAAGATATGTAGACAACATTATCATTTGATTCTAATAATCGAATCATTTTCTGTCTTAGATGAGAATAGGCCTTGCTTTTAAAGTCATTTTCTGGACCATTATAAGGATAGAGAAATGAAAAATTCCCCCTCTTTTTACTTTCCTGATATATACTGTGATGACCAATAATACAAACCAGCTTATCACTTTCGTTTTCTATTGCATCTTCTAAGGTTGCCCAGAAATCAATTTCCCACAATGTTTTGCATTTTGTGTTTGAAAATTCGGCGCGAGAATCTGGATGAAAAAACCACTCTGTGTCAACATAGATAAGAGCTACATTTTTGTTCAATTCTATTACCTCTGGCCCTGCACAACCTGGCCAAGTCAAAAGCTTATTACTACCTTGCTTTTTAAGAGATTTATTGAGCTTTTTTAATTCTTTGTAGTAGTCATTCTTATTGCCTAACTGATTATTGTTTGGAATTAGAAATAAATTTTTGGATGATCCCCCGGCAATTCCTTTTGCTTCTATGCCTTCGTGCCATCCATCAAACCAGATTATTTTATTATTCGTCTCTTCATCTAAGAATATTGCTGTGTCTTCGGACAAAGCTTGCTGGAACTCAAATCGAATGGTATCCGTCTGTGCCTTGCCAACACCACAATAGAAAAATAGGATAATGAAGTAATAAGAGTAGTCAATTTTCATTCAGCGAACATTTATAACACCTGTCTCTTATACACATCTCCGAGCCCACGAGACAGGCAGAAATCTC
>CAJXUU010000235.1 GCA_913061325.1 uncultured Saprospirales bacterium
CTACACTATCCTCTTCGTCGGCAGCGTCAGATGTGTATAAGAGACAGATACAGAAGTTTGCCCTAAAGGTGGTAATTGAAACAATTTACATTCTAGAGTTTACTTTTTATTACGTGTGTCTATTACAGTCATTTTTAGCCTTTATAAAAGGAGAAATACACTCAATAAGTCAGGTATTTTATAGTCTTATCGACTGCAACTAAGTAAAATACATAAAACCAATCCAAAAAACGCCTAATAATTTTATTATTAGGCGCTCTTCAGAACATAGATCATTACCATATGATAGTGGAGATAAAAGTGCAATTAGCCTTGGGAGAATTTATTCGGAAATTCGCACATGTAATATAGATCAAAAGTTATCATCTAAATACAATCTATTTTATGATGCACGATTTATGTTATCATCATTTTGTTTTTTCTTATTTAGAACAGATTTAAGTTCCTTCATGTCATCGCTGACTTTGCTCTCAATTACCTTAGCATAGATCTGAGTAGAAGTTATCTTAGCATGTCCAAGAAGCTTAGAAACAGTAGCTAAGGGCACACCATTAGAAAGTGTAATGGTTGTTGCAAATGTGTGTCTGGCCAAGTGAAACGTTATGTTCTTTTTTATATCACATAGATCAGCAATTTCTTTCAGATATGCATTCAGTTTCTGATTAGATATTTTTGGAAATAGAGTTCCATTATAGATTGCTTTAGGATGATCCTTATATTTTTCAATAAGTGCCTCTGCTTTATCCAATAATGGAATTCGAACAGAGTTTCCTGTCTTAGTTCTATGTGTATGGATCCATCTTCCTCCATCGATACCCTTTACAAGGTTGTCATCAGTTAAGGTAATAGTATCAATATAAGCTAAGCCGGTATAACAACTAAATACAAATAAATCGCGAACATACTTAAGTCTATCAATCTTCAATTCCTTCATCTCAATGGCATCTAGTTCTACTCCAGATAGGAATTCTCGTTCTTTGCGCTCATAAGATGCTTTATAATTAGCAAATGGATCTTTGTCTATCCATTCTAGCCTTACCGTCATAGAAACGATCTTACGTAGTCTCTGAAGATGTTTCATGACTGTATTGTTTCCCATTGGCTTTTGATGATCTGTTGGTACGTGCATTCGGAGATAGTTTTCGAACGTAGTGATAAAACTATACCTGATGCGCGATAGAAAGATGTCTTCACTCTTTTGAATATCCTGCAGGAATGCTCTAAGGTACTTTTCGGTAGTTCGATAGTTCTTGAGTGTTCCTGGTCTTATTGTACTCAATGCAAGTTTGTAATGATATTCTACAGCTGCGATTAGTGTAAATTCATTTGTGTCTTCGTTTAAGAATCTTGCTTTGATAGCGTTCGCAGTGATTAGATCATTGTTTTTTCGTAACTGATCATACGCGTCGAAGATTTCAGAATTGATTTGGCCTAGGTATTGATTGAGTTTTCTGGCCTCAGCTGAGTTTCCTTTCATTCTAGCTTTGGAAGAATCCCACAGCTGAATGTCAATATTAATCTTTAGGCTAATTTCGGCTCGTCTGGTATCGTAGGTAATTCTAGTGTATAGGTTATGGAGTTTGTCCTTTCTCTGACTAGGTTTTGGGAAGAAAATAATTGAAAATGTGTTTGAAGATCTCATATGAAATGATTTAGGTTGAAAAAAAACGAACCGCAAAGCGGATCAAATCAAACAAATCAAAGTCAAATGACACCAAACAGAAACAAGCGTAACGGATTGATTATCAGTTATAAAGTTCAAATATAGTTCGTGATTTCCGTAATTCAAAATCACGAACCGAATCACGAACCTAAGATATGTGTTTATTTGTGGTTATACGAAAGTCCTAAAACCACAAAAGCCTGTAAATCAGATGATTTACAGGCTTTTAAACTCTTTTAAAAGAGTCGTAGTCGGGGCACCAGGATTCGAACCTGGGACCCCCTGTTCCCAAAACAGGTGCGCTAACCGGACTGCGCCATGCCCCGAAACTATTCTTTAAGGTGATAGATTACCTTGTATTTTATATCTTAATTAAAGACATACTGGCGGAGACGGAGGGATTCGAACCCACGGTACCTGTTTCCAAGTACGCCGATTTAGCAAACCGGTACTTTCAGCCTCTCAGTCACGTCTCCTTTTACTTTTCAATTGTTATATCTTTCAAGCTTTTTGAAAGCGAGTGCAAATATATAATTCATTCCTTATTAATACAACCTAATTTCATAAAAATATCAAAGAAATTTACCTCGGCAATGTATCTGTTTGATAATGAAAGGGTTCGTTAGTAAATTATATTTAAACTAAAATGGAACATGATAAATCAAAGGCCTCAATATTGGATGTATAAGTTATGTACTATTATGAATTTACCACTATCGAATTCATGGAAATAGGGTTTTCTTAAACTTAATTCTGTATTTTGATTAGCTATTTGTGTCTCAGTATCAGTAATTTAAGAATCCGTTTCCTATTTTAGCCAAAACAAATACAATAATGAGCAAAAACAAAACAGCATATTGGACGATCACTGTTGCAATAGCGGGATTTCTATTTGGATTTGATACCGTTGTAATCTCTGGCGCTAACCAACCAATCAAAGAAATCTGGGATACTGTATCTATCCATCCTTTATTTCATGGATTATTTATTATGTCTATGGCATTATGGGGAACAGTAATAGGTGCGTTATTCGGAGGCATTCCTACGGATAAGTTTGGTAGAAAGAAAACTTTATTGTGGATAGGTATCTTGTATGCATTGTCTGCGTTAGGCTCTGCGATTGCTTGGGATCCATATTCTTTTTCTTTCTTTCGATTTTTAGGTGGATTAGGAGTAGGGGCGAGTACTGTTGCTGTACCAGTTTATTTATCTGAAGTTTCCAATCCAGAGAATAGAGGCAGTGTAGTTGCTAGATATCAGTTTATGATTGTATTTGGAATATTTATCGCCTTCTTTAGTAATTATTTATTGAAAGGAGTAGGGGGAGCTGCCGATTGGAGGATAATGCTCGGTGTTGAAGCTATACCAGCCATTATTTATTCATTAATGGTAATAGGAGTGCCTAAGAGCCCTAGATGGTTGTTTTTATATGACAATGATGAATCATCCGCTAGATCTGTAATGCAGCAACTTGGCGTAAGTGATATCGATTCTGAGATAAGTGCCATGAAAGATTCTTTAAAATCTTCCACTCCATCTTCGAATGGCCTTTTCAGTGGAAAGTATTCTCTGCCTATAACGTTAGCTTTTCTAATTGCCTTCTTCAATCAATTGTCAGGGATAAACTTTGTACTATACTATGCTCCTGAGATTTTAGAAAAGGCAGGTTTGGCAGGGAAGGAATCATTAGGGAGTTCTATTTCTATTGGTGCTGTGAATTTGGTGTTTACAATGCTGGGCATGTACCTTATTGATAGGCTAGGCAGAAAATCATTGATGCTCTATGGCTCTATTGGGTATATAACCAGCTTAAGTATGGTAGCATATGCATTCTATTCTGGGGCGGGTTCATTATTTTTACTATTCTTTATATGTATGTTTATTGCATCACATGCTATAGGGCAAGGGGCTGTTATTTGGGTTTTCCTATCGGAAATTTTTCCTACTAAAGTGAGGGCCTTAGGGCAGTCGTTTGGTAGTGGCACCCACTGGGTATTTGCTGCTGTAATAACTTTAATTACTCCATTTTTCTTAGATTCCGATAAAGGTATATTTAAAGACAACCCTTGGCCGATCTTTGCATTTTTCGCTGGTTTTATGGTATTGCAATTATTGTTTGTTATCTTTTTGATGCCTGAAACTAAAGGGAAATCTTTGGAAGAATTAGAAATTCAATTTACTAAAAAGTAGTTGTGTTGAAGGCAGTAAATTAGATGCAAACTTCAATCATTGAATGAAGTTTGTATCTTTTATTATTTGTTAATTAGTGGACTTAATTAAAGCAATTAAATCATTTTGAATAGACTGCTGCTTATCTTTAGCGTACCAAGTATGTAAGGGAATATTATATGCCTCCCCTTTTGCAAGAAGAGATTTTACAAGATTCTGAGCTTCTGCTGGCCTAGGTCCATATGTATTTATTAAGGTATTATCCTGATCTAATTGGATGAGAATGGGAATCGATCGGCTTCGACCATCAGTTAAGTGAACATCGATAAGCGCCTCATTTTCATCTCTATATGTGAATTTTAAATTGATTTTTCCATTGCTTGCTTCTGCCACTTTATTAATTATTGGATTTATTTGAGAAGCATCTCCACACCAATGTTCTGTTATTACCAGCCAATTGATAGGTTTTTGCAATTGTTCTATTGCGGCAATAAGATCAGAACTCAATTTCAATTTTCTATCGAGTCGAGATTGACGACTCCAATTTTGTGGCAGATACTGAGCAAAGTTACTTTCTTCTCCAATAGCAATTTCTGCTTCGAAATTTTTAAGGTACTCTTTATAATTTATTGCATTTTCGAAATACGTTTTATAGCCTAAAGTATGTGTATGTGTTTGTGTGGTCATTTTTGTCTATTTCTCTTGTGGTAATTTAATAATGCAAATATACTTCTCATTTTGATCCAAATGATTGGACGATTTTCCCCTCTTATTTAACGATTTTCTCTAAATGTTCTTGTCTATGACATTAGGCGCCGGCTGGACTAATTCAAAATATTCGAATTTATTATTGTCAAACTCATTATTATATGCTAGTTTAATATTTGAAACCTTTTTATTAAGATCAATTTAGATTTCAACCCAAAGAAATCTGATTTTTATATAACCGCAATAAAACCATATTCGATGAAAAAACCTTTCGATCGTATAATCACTGTCATGTTCGAAAATCAATACAGAAATTATGTGATTCAAGATCCATTTTTAAAAAAGTTGGCTTCTGCTGGAGCCGACATGACAAATTATTTCGGAGTGTTTCACCCATCTCAAACTAATTACCTCGCTTCATTAGCTGGGGAAATATGTTCAGTTACTAATGACAATCCGCCAATTTTGCCATTGATGCAGAATACATTAGTGGACCTTTTAGAAGATAAAAATGTATCATGGAAAGCTTATATGGAAGCTTATCCTAATGAACCGTGGAATCCTGATTGGATAAATCCTGATTATCCGCAAGCTGAACAGCCGATGAATGAATATCCTCCATCAGGTGGAGACGATCTTTCTCGTTATTTTCGAAAACACAATGCTTTTGCTTCGTTTCATAATATTCAAAAGGATGAGGATAGGTGGTCTAAAATTGTAAACGATTTCGATTTTTGGAATGACGTATCAAACGGAGAACTACCTGAATACATCTGGTTTACACCTGATATTTGGAATGATGGTCATTATTTATACAATACTCATATTGATACAAATCCAAGGACTCAGCTGGTGCCTCAATTATCAGCTTGGTTGGAATATGTTTTCCTTGGGGATATAGATGCATCTAAATTGCAAGGTGCTACATCATCGGGATTAGATAAAGTAGGGTTGAATCTTGATGTAGATTTATTACTAACTGATCCACAAAAAGCTTGGCAACAATCCAATGTGCCACCTGGCACTCTTATCGTTGTTACTTTTGATGAAGCCGATTTCAATGCAGTTGGTTTTGATACTAGTTATGATGGTCCTAATCAAATATACACTGTATTATTGGGTGATATGATAGCTCCTGGAACTGTTGTTTCTACGCCATATAATCATTACAACCTTATTAGAACCGTAGAAGAGAATTTTTCTTTGGGATCATTGATGAAAAATGATTTAGGTGCAAACTATTTTAGATTTTTATGGAATGAAATATTTGCTTGGAATAATCCAAAAGATACATTTATTCCCGCAGGAAATACTTTAGCTTTAGGAAAGGGAGCTGAAGGGTTACATATGGTGTTTTCAGATATCGAAGGTAATTTATTTGATAGTATTATGTCAAGTTCTGAATGGTCAGAAACTAATGCACTTAACATGTGCACTTCAGGAGCAATAGCAATGACAGCAATAGATGGTACGTCCTTATTAATTATTGAAAGTGATAATGGTGAATTATTAATGTCTACTTATGACTCTCAAGTAATGGAATGGTCGTCTTTATTATCTATTGGGCAATTTACTTCGGGGAGTTTTGCAATACATACTTTTTTCGATATGGCTGATTCAATGTCGAAGGTAATGTTATGTTGGACTTCTGAGGATGGATTTATCCAGTCCATGGTAGGTGATCGTTCTGGATTGTCCGGAGAAGTTATTCCAGTAAGCCAGTTGACGGATGGAAGAATGTCAATGGCTCAATTAGGCGCTTCATTATTTCTAGTTTACAAGGAAAGAAATACTAGAAAAATGAGAATGATTTCATATAACGTTGGTCCATTTAATGCATTTAAAGCTTTGAATTTTCAAGGAGAACCTGATCCTGTAAACAACACCACAATTCACAAATGGTCAGTACAAGACTTTCCTGTTGGTCATTTTTCAAAGAAGATGGGAGCTTTAGCAAATGAGTATCAAAACTTAGGTGATATGACTCTTGGGACATTAGATGGCGAGATGCACCTTGTTCACAGAGGAGGATATGCCGATCTTTCTACTGCATATACAGAGATCTTTGGATTGACGGGTATATATTCAGCGGCCGACCAATCAACCAACGGATATGGTACTTTGGATCAAGCGGGCTGGACAATAGAAGCGGAACTTCCAGATATAGTTATTAGCCCAATTAGTCCTGTTGCTTTATGTACTGTAGATACTCAGGTATTCTTAGTTTGGGTTGATTCTGGAAGCAAAACGATCAAGTATAAGATTGGGGATTATGCTTAAAATTTGAAATGGATATATTAAAATAAAAAATGGCGGATAATTAATCCGCCGCTTTTCTTTGTTTAAATAACATATTTCAATCATTCAATACCTTTAGCCTCCATAATTTCAGCTGTGCTAACTTTAGTCGTCTGTTCATTATTTTGATCTTTGATATCAATCACACCCAATTCTTCATCGAGTTCATCTATTTCGTATTTCAGATTATTGATGATAAATTTCTGGCGTTGTGGGGTGTTTTTACCCATATAATAACCCAGAATATCCTCTATACTAGTTGATTCTTGAAGTAAAACCTGGTCAAGTCTGATGTCTTCACCAATGAATCCACCGAACTCGGAAGGAGAGATCTCTCCTAGACCCTTAAATCGAGTGATTTCAGGTTTCCCTCTGAGCGCATTTATCGCTTCTTGTTTTTCTTTTGAATCATAACAATAGAACGTCTTAGATTTATCTCTAACTCTAAACAATGGAGTGTTTAATATATATAAATGACGCTGGCGGACTAGATCTGGGAAAAACTGCAAAAAGAAAGTCAGAAGTAACAATCTAATATGCATTCCATCTACGTCGGCATCAGTGGCAATTACAACTCTTGCATATCTCAAGTTATCGATACCATCTTCTATGTCTAGTGCATGTTGAAGTAGATTAAGCTCTTCATTTTGATAAACTATTTTTTTAGACATACCATAACAGTTCAGAGGTTTACCTCTAAGACTAAATACTGCTTGTTTTTGCACGTCTCTAGCCTTTGTGATCGATCCACTGGCGGAGTCACCCTCTGTTATGAAAATAGTAGTTCCCATTCTATCTTGCAAAGGGGTCTTTTTCTCCTTGTCTGTTAAGTGAAGTCTACAATCTCTTAGTTTTTTGTTATGAATATTTGCTTTTTTAGCCCGTTGATTGGCTAGGGTTTTTATGCCCGCAATTTCTTTTCGTTCTCTTTCAGATTGTTGGATTCGTTTAAGAAGTGAATCTGCTGCTTCTTTGTTTTGATGAAGAAAATTATCTAAATTATTCTTTAAGAAATCTAAAATGAAAGCCTTTACTGTTGGACCATCAGGGCCAATAGCAAGTGATCCTAATTTTGTCTTTGTTTGTGACTCAAATATAGGTTCTTCGACTCTTAATGATACTGCACCAATAATAGATGCATGGATATCTTTACTGTCAAAACTCTTCCCAAAATGATTTCTTATAACTGAAACAATAGCTTCTCTAAATGCTTGTAAGTGAGTTCCTCCTTGTGTTGTATTCTGACCATTTACAAATGAGTAATACTCTTCACCGTATTGTTGACCATGGGTAAGTGCAATCTCAATATCATCTCCTGATAGATGGATAATAGGATAACGAAGGTGTTCTGAATTTGTCTTTTTCTCTAAGAGATCGAGCAATCCATTTTTTGAATATATGGTCTTATTGTTGTAGTTTATTCTAAGACCAGCATTTAGATATGCATAGTTCCATAGTTGATTTTCAACATAATCAGATCTAAACTTATAATTTTTGAATATTGTATTGTCAGGCTCGAACTCTACAAGCGTACCATTTGTATCTTCTGCCTTTATTATTTTTGATTCTTGATCAAGAACACCTCTTGTAAATTCTGCACGTTTTGTCTGACCTTCTCTAAATGCTTGCACTTTAAAATAAGATGATAATGCATTTACGGCCTTAGTACCAACACCGTTAAGACCAACAGATTTTTTAAATGCTTTAGAATCATATTTACCACCAGTATTCATTTTGGAAACACAATCCACTACTTTACCTAATGGAATCCCTCTCCCAAAATCTCTAACGGATACTCGACCATCTTCGATTTTTAGCTCGATCTTTTTACCATGGCCCATCACATATTCATCGATACAGTTATCAATGACTTCCTTCACTAGAATATAGATTCCATCATCAATATGAGAGCCATCACCAAGTTTACCAATATACATACCAGGACGTAGCCTGATGTGTTCTTTCCAGTCTAGTGATTTTATATTATCCTCAGTATATTTTACCTCTGCCATGCTGCCCTCGTTTTTCAACTATATATCAATATTATACAAAACTAATAAAAACATATTATAAATTTTAATCATTTGAACTAAGTACTAAACAATTAGTCTCAACCTATAAATGAAATAAGGAATGAAACAATAATAAAGTTACATTCTTCTGCTTGATCTTTTTCCCTTCT
>CAJXUU010000236.1 GCA_913061325.1 uncultured Saprospirales bacterium
GAAGGGAAAAAGATCAAGCAGAAGAATGTAACTTTATTATTGATTCATTCCTTAGTTCTAGAAGATATGATTATTTCTTTGCAGGATCACTCCATGATGCAAAACGAATAGGTATGACGTACTGTTTGCCCCGTGTAAGCCCAATGATATTAACTCATCCTATTGGTATAAGAAAGGTATAAATATACTCTTGGAAATATGGAAACATCTAATCAATAATTAATTCAAGAAAAGAGCTTTGACTCAGTTGTTAAGATGCTGAAAATAAACAACAAAATAAATTAAAATATATCCTATAAAAAAGCCACTTCAATTTAGATTGAAGTGGCTATAAAACTTTATTATTCCTTAGTCTTAATCGACTACTGTTATTTTCTTAGTTGTATACTTTTCACCAGCATTGATCTTCAATACATAAGTTCCTGCATTCAAAGAACTTGCATCTACCACAATACTAAACAAACCATTCTGATTTTCATACATCTTATTCATCACTAACTTTCCTGACATATCTACAACTTGTAGGCTCACATCAGCTTTTTCACTTAAGTTTATTCTAACATTAGTGAAGTTAGTCATAGGGTTAGGAAATACATTTACAGCATTATTCAATTCAGTATCGTAAGTACTTACATTTTGACCTTCTACGAATCCATTTTCGATATCCTCCATTACAGAATCTCCTTCTCCTGTGTTTATCGTTCCATTCGGATTGATTAGCATAGATACAATGTGCATTTTTTCTATATTAAAGTCTGCAGGAACTGTATAAAAGAAGTTGAATACTTTTTCATCACCTATCGCCATATTTTCAGTAAAACTTTGTACCAAACCAGAGTATGGTGCTAAAATTGCTCTAGCAACGTGGTCATACACCATATCAGCTGCTGGTACAGGATCTGCCAAATCGGCCCAGTTTACTCCATCAATTCCTATTAAATCACTACCACCAGAATAATAATTGGCTTGAGCCCAACTTGATCCAGTCCCGGAAACACCGTCTTCTGTTATAGCTACATTCACTTTAAAATTTGTAGATATTGCCTCCTGTGCAGTTAATGTCAAAGATATTTTCAATTCTCTAGTGTCCGCATCCCAAGCAGCTCCTTGTAATATAGAAGCTGCAGAAGATTCTAGTACTCTTTCCAAAAATGGTGCTTCTGTCGAACCTGGATCAATGAACTGGCCTCTATTCACAACAGAATTAGGGAAACTTGATGCATTTAATCCATCATCAAAGTCAGCATTCACCATAGGATCGCCATTATGTACAGCAATACCTATATACCTATCAGGATACCTTGCCGAATATCTATCCAAGGCCACAGTACCTCTTGGACACCATCCACACCATGTTCCTGTTGCCTCTTCTATAATAACTTTTTTATGATCTGCAGGTACTAGTCCGAACAATGCAATTGTAGAATTATCATTACAAAGGTCTTCATCCGCAAATGCTCCTCCATTGATACTTATTATTTCTAAAGAAGCTATAGAATTCCCTTCTGGAATCGCAAATGCATCAGATACATCAAAGTTCATTGACTCTCCTGATGCGAGGTTTAAATCAGCCATCTCAATTGGATATATATCACTTCCTAGCGTAGCTTCTAGAATGAAAGACTCTATCATTGTTTGCCCTCCATTTTTCAACTCACCAGTAAAAGATGTTTCTTTACCCGCAAGCGCACTAGCCTCCGGTGTTCTCAATACTACTATTGCGTCATTTACAATTTCTTGAGCCTCCTCAGAGTACTCATATCCAAAATCATCAATGAAAAATGAATTACCACTTACAGGGTAGATATCTATTGACGCGATTGAGTTATCTGGATTCGCAAAAGAACCCACACATACGCCGTTCACTTCTAGTTGCCACTTGTTTGCATCAAAATTTATTGTCATTTTGAAATCGAACCATTCTCCTGTTGGATATTCGAATTTTAAGATATCTCCGTTTCCAGAACCCGTAATCCTACCTTGTCCATTCGCTTCGAAAAAAGCATTCATAGCCCAAGTTGTGCCAATAGCCACTTCCGCTTGATAATTAAAATATGCACCAGTTTCAACTAGCATTTGCATGTTCGTCTTTAAAACACCAGTTGTTAATTTAGCCCCAGTAAAGTATTTCACTACATCTTGTGGTCCTCCAGCACCAGAAGCAACAAATTTGATAGCGTTAGCTCCGCTGAATGAATTTTCATCTGTAATCCTCACATCTTCAGACGTTCCTGTCGTACCTCCCCAGGTAGTCCATTCTGAATTACTAGCAGCTAAGTAGTCTCCTACACCATAAGAATCGAAGTCATCTGCAAATGATTGGCCTATAGCTAATGATGATATAAATAGCATCGACAATCCTAAAAGTAAAGTTCTTTTCATTTTGTTAAATTTAGTTAAGATTTTGATTATTGTGCTTCCTATTATTCAAGAAGAACCACAAAGTACATTTTTCAATTATTTTATTTCACTAACGAGAGAGAAACAAATTAATATCTTACAAAAAAGAGCTAAAACCAATATCTTAATAACATAAACATCCTATTTCAGTTAATATATTTGGAATTACAAACAAATGAATTATAGTAAAATCGATCATTTTTGATCTAGTGCACTTATAGATTGGAATCCAGAATACGTCTTCAAAAACTATTTTGAACCTCAAAAAGCAATGGATCACTTCTTCAAATACATATGCACTTTTGATTGGAATGAGCAGCAAGATGAAGGCAGGTCGATTGCAGCAGCAAATGACGAGCTCGTTACAAAGTATGCAGAATACGAAACAGAAATAGTAGCGTTTTATGGCAGATGGGAAGAAATGCTTGGAGGACCAATAGCAGGCTGTGTCAGCATATTAGAAAAACTCAAAGAGCACAATCAATATAGACTATTTGCATTGACCAATTGGTCTGCTGAAACATGGCCTTTCGCTATTCGGAAATATGACTTCCTCAATCATTTCGAAGGAATAGTAGTTTCGGGAAAAGAAAGAATAAAAAAACCAAATCCAGCAATCTATGAACTCATCCTAACTAGATATGGGTTAATAGCTGAAGAATGTCTCTTTATTGATGATAATCTCCGTAATATTGTAGCAGCTAAGAAAATGGGGGTCCAAGGAATAAGATTTGAAAATCCAGATCAACTTGTTGCTAAATTAAAAGAACTAGGAATACTATAAAAAATGGCAGAATTAGGCAAATACAATTTTTTGAAAATAAATAGATTTACTGATTTCGGTGCATATGTGGATGGTGAAGAATTAGGTGAAATCCTAGTTCCCATGAAATATGTTCCTGAAGATTATGAAGAAGGAGATGAGATCGATGTATTTGTCCACTTAGATAGTGAAGAAAGGTTTGTTGCCACTACAGAAGATGTTTTTGCTGAAGTAGGCGAATCTGCTTACATGGAGATTGTAGCAGTTAGCGATCATGGTGCTTTTGCAGATTGGGGTTTGGTAAAAAATCTATTCATCCCATACAGAGAACAAAAAACAGAGTTGCAAGAAGGGAGGTCATATATCGTCCATGTCTATATTGACGAGTTATCTAACAGGATCACAGGTTCTACCAAAATAGAAGATTACATTGGTCACGACTCTAGTAGCTTTAGAGAAAAAGAAAAAGTAAAGGCACTCGTATATAGAAGAACCCCAAGTGGTTATCTATGTATTATAGAAAATAAATGCCTTGGTATGTTGTATGAGAATGAAGTATATAAGGATATCCGCATAGGAGATCGAATATCCCCATTCATTAAAAAAATAAGGGATGATCGTAAGATTGACTTGACTTTACAAGAAGAAGGCTACGGAAGTGTAAGAGACTTCTCAGATGACCTGCTCGACTATCTTGAAGAACATAAAACGGTAGCTCTTCATGATAAATCTGATCCAAAAGATATCTATCGGACCTTTGGAGTAAGCAAAAAAGTATTTAAAAAAGCCGTTGGCAAGCTATATAAAGATAAAATGATTATTCTAGGCGATGGTGAAATTTCTATTGTAGAGCCCGCTGAATAATTAAATCTACAATTTATTAACAAAAGAAACTCCAATACTCTTTAGTTGGCATATCAGCTCTTAGTTTCATCTTTTTACCAGTTACAGGATGCTCAAAACTCAACGACTGACAATGTAAACAGATAGACTTATTCTGATTAGGTCTCGAATAACCGTACTTAAGATCCCCGACAATCGGCGTTCCGTTAAAAGCGAGATGAACACGAATCTGGTGTGGTCGCCCAGTCACAGGATTTACTTCTAGGAAATAATATCCATTCAATCCCGCCAGCAAAGTATACTCTGTTGTAGATTTCTTTCCTCCTTTTTTGGAAGAAGTATGCACATGAGCTTTATTCTTAGTATTATCTTTTGAAAGATAGTTTTCTATTTTTCCATTAAGTGGCTCAGGTTTTTTGTTAACTATCGCGAGATAAGATTTTGTCACTTTTCGTTCTTGGAATAGCTTATTCATCCTTGCTAGACCTTTACTAGTACGTGCAAATAACACGACCCCACTAACTGGTCTATCAATCCTATGGATCACACCAAGAAAAACATCTCCTGGTTTTTTGTACTGAACTTTAATATATTCTTTAATAGCATCAACTAATGTCTCATCACCAGTTTCATCTCCATGCACAAGTACTCCCGCTGGTTTATTTACTGCTATAAAATGATTGTCCTCATATATAACCTCAATCTCCGTCTCTTTTCTTTTTCTCTTGTATGCCATCTGAATGTTTGTTCCGTACCCACTATCAGCAATAATATCAATGATAAAGTTTCATTTAACTGAAAAATGAGATATTTGAGTTGCAAAAATAAGGAATTAAACAACTTACACAGTAAACCGTTTTTATAATATGAAATTATCCTTCGCATACTCACCTTGTCCTAATGACACCTTCATGTTTGAGCCGATCGTATCTGGCAGAATTGATACAGAAGGGTTAAGGTTCGATATCCATCTCGCGGATGTAGAAGAACTTAACAAGTCTGCTTTTGATGAAAAATATGATATCACTAAATTGAGTTTCAATGCATACACGAAACTTACCACTCAATATCAATTACTGAACTCAGGAAGCGCCCTTGGTAGAAAATGTGGTCCTTTATTAATTTCTAAAAAAAATATGTCCAATGAAGACGTTAGAAATGGCAAAATAGCAATACCTGGAAAAAATACAACGGCTAATTTTCTGCTTTCATTCGCTTATCCAGAGTTACTAAATAAATCAGAAATGATATTTTCAGAGGTAGAAGCTTCAGTCATTAATGAAGAAGCTGATGCAGGAGTTATCATTCATGAAAACAGATTTACTTTCCAAGATAAAGGATTGGTTCAAATTAAAGATCTTGGTGAATATTGGGAAGAAAAAACCGGTTTCCCAATACCTCTTGGTGGTATTGTCACTCGAAGAAGGTTTACAAAAGAATTAAAACAAAAAATAGATAGGGTTATAGCAAGAAGTGTAGCATACGCTATGTCTCACCCTGAATCTGGAAATGAATATATCAGATCACATGCTCAAGAAATGGATATTGTTGTTATGAAATCACATATCAATCTATACGTAAATGGTTTTTCAGCTAACATTGGAGCAGAAGGTCAAGCTGCGATAAATCATTTGTTTGAAAATCATCCTTTGGTAGAAAAGGGCAACTACGAAAAACCACTATTTGTACAAAAAGGAGATAAAGAGTCAACAAATGATTTGTTGACTGAGGAATATTGGACATCTAGTTATGTCAACAATATGATAGGCTGGGATGTGGGAGAAATAACACCTCCAATAAAAGATTTCGTCGATACTATAGAGGACAAAACACTAGCAATACTGATCCCTGGAGCGGGTAATGGGCATGAAGCCGAATATCTTCATAATCAAGGATTCACTAATGTTACTGTTTGCGATTTATCCATGAAACCACTCCAAAATTTAAAAGGACGTTGTCCTGCCTTTCCAGATAACCATTTGATCCAAGGTGACTTTTTTGAAATGGAGAATAAGTTTGATTTGATTATTGAACAGACTTTTTTCTGTGCTATAGATCCATCTCTGAGAGAATCCTACGCTAAAAAGGCAAAATCTATCTTGAATACAAATGGGCAAATTGTTGGTCTTATGTTTGATGTTATATTTCCTTTTAATGGTCCTCCATTTGGTGGATATATGGCTGATTACAAAATTCTTTTTTCCAAATATTTTGAAAATGTAAACATGGAAAAATGTACTACTTCAATTGCACCTCGTTTTGGAAAAGAAATATTTGTCAAGATTGGGTAAAGTAAGCTAACAAATGGAAAAAAATAGGTTAATGAAGCTTCGATTGTTTACCTTTGCGGGCTATAAACTTTTCTACACTACCGAGTGTTAGGATATAAGAAATAAAAAGAATACACAATGGCAATAATGATTACTGATGAATGTATCAATTGTGGCGCTTGCGAACCAGAGTGTCCTAACAATGCTATCTACGAAGGTGGGGTAGAATGGAGCATGGCAGAAGGTACTACATTAACTGGAAAATATACGTTAGAAACGAACGAGGAAGTTGGTGTAAATGATCCTCAGTTACCCGTATACGAAGATTACTATTTCATTGTCGCTGATAAATGTACTGAGTGTGTTGGATTTCACGAAGAACCACAATGTGCAGCTGTTTGTCCAGTAGACTGTTGTGTTCCTGATCCTGACCGAGAAGAAGCTCAAGAGATTTTAAAAGATAGACAAGAAAGATTACATGCTTAGTTGCGTTTTAAAAACTATAGCCAATTACTAGTTCGATATTTTTTCTGTGAATTGATTTGTATGAATTCCTTTTCAGTCCTTCAGGAATTGAAGCATCAGAATAGACTAAGGACTCATTTCTGATAAGATCAGTTAAACCAATTCTGTAATTTGCAAAAATGTTTAATCTAGAAGTAACTTGATATCCTATCCCTAATTTAGAAGAAAATTCATACTTTCTGAAATCCCCATTATCAAATAATGATGTTTTTGAAATATTGTATTGATCAAGACTTGATTGAAAAGAACCATCAACTGAGATGAAATTAACTTCCGCATTTTCTATTCTCAAAAATCTTGAATAGGTCAAGCCTCCCAAAATCATTAGTCTTTTAGTTATCTTTTTCTCAATACCTAAAGTGAGGAATACATAATTTTGATTGTCGACTAATGAGGTATTGTATATCTGATATTGCTCGATCGCATTCTGTAAGCTAGTACTTTCATTAACATCAAATTCCATAGAATTAGCAGATATTTCAGGTGTAAAATCGATTGTTACTGATTCTATTATGGAAACATTTTTCTTGTATCTCATATGGGCATATCCGCCTTCCACAAAAAAATCAAAATATTTATTGCCAAACATTTTACCTATTCCCAATTGATATCCAATTCCGTTTTGGTCTAGCCCAATATTTCCCCCTGCAAATAAGTAAAGGTTGTTACGTTTTGTTAACGGTTTGATCACCAATATATTTTGAGGGGAATTCATAACATTCAAGTCAAATTTTGGCTTTTCTTCCGAAAGGATACTTTTGTTGCCAATTGATATTTTTTCAATATTGAGCAGACTCCTTTGATTTACATTTGATAAGGATTCTTCCAATATTGTGTTTTTGAATGAAGATTCATTATTATTTATCACTCCTGAAAATACTACTGTATTATTGTCTTGATAACTTGAAGAAGAAGAAGAAGAAGAAGAAGAAGCCTTCGATAATTCGTGACTACTGTCATTAAAAATCAGTGTTTCATTATTATCCACACTATTGGATTCAATGCTAATTAAAATTGTACTATTTATTTTCGCTTCCTTTATTAATTCTTTTGTGTCTATGATTTTTGCTACCTCCGTAGTTTTGTCTATTGAAGATAATGAGACAGAATTCTGACTTATATCACTTGTTTCATGCGTAAAAGATTCATTGTCACCCTTTTCAATTGTTTCATTATTCTTATTAAATAAGAATGCACCGCCAAACAGGACAATACTTGCGACGAAGAACCATAAAACTGGTCTTTTTGTACGCTTTTTTTGAGGAAGTTCACTATCGAGAATTGAAGCCATTTGGCCCCATCCTCTATCTTCCATTAATATTTTGTTTTTATCTGACATTACTGTTATATATCTTTCTTTCGCTTAATAGATGTTGCAATTTTTTCCTAGCTTCTGAGAGGTGCCATTTTGAAGTTCCAATACTTATATCTAAATCTTCTCCTATGTCCTTGTGTGTATATCCCTCTATTGCATATTTATGAAATACTTGCTTTGTCTTATTTGGTAGTAAGTTTACCAACTCTAAGATATCTTGAAAATAGAGGGATTCCTCAGGAAGTGCTTCGATCGGAGTATCTTCCTTTTCGAAAATCATAAATTTCAAATACTTATTCTCCTTTCTAAAGTAATCTGACAAGCTGGTAAAAACCAATCGCCGCAACCACCCCTCAAAAGATCCTTGGTATTGATATTGTTCTATCTTTTTGAATACCTTTAGAAAACCATCATTTATTATGGAGATTTGTTGATCTTCATCTTGAGTATATCGTCTACACATGCTCAACATCTTATCAAAGAACAACCTATAAAGTTCTTCTTGACATTTTCGATCATTGGCCTTACAACCTTGTATCAATCTGCGATATGTACTGTGATCACTCAATTTAGTTTTTATACAAAATAGAATGATCAGAATTTCTGAATCTTATCATAATATCATCTTCTATCAATTCTCGAATCGCAGAAAGATCGAACTGATGCTCTATTATAAAAAATGCTTCACACAATTGAGGATTATTATCTTGGAAATCAAATGTTATCTGAAGAGGTAGAGATTCGGATATTCCTCCATCAGAAATCATACTGATTATATGATCTGAATCACAGCCACTAACACCTAAGTTGACTGTAAGACAATCACCCTCTATAGACACCTGTCTCTTATACACATCTGACGCTGCCGACGAAGAGGATAGTGTAGAT
>CAJXUU010000237.1 GCA_913061325.1 uncultured Saprospirales bacterium
AGATTTCTGCCTGTCTCGTGGGCTCGGAGATGTGTATAAGAGACAGCAATAGATCTCCATCAAGGGTCGTAATATTGGAATAGTTGGCTAAAGCACTTATTTTTTTCGAAAATCTGTATCTCACATCGGCTTGATAAGCTAATTCACTCAAATCTTGAGTAGCAGGGGCATATCTTGCTGTTAGCCTATATGTGTTGAACCTATTCATAGGTGGGATATAATTGATTAATCCGCGATTAAGGCTCAGGTTAGGGTCTGATCGAAAATTAAAATTTTCAGTTCTCTTACCTTCTAGAGTTATACCAAGTTTTCCCTTTGCAAATGAAACACTTGAATAAACAATAGAACCAGAATCTTTTCTGAATTTACCAAAAGTAGTTATACCAGAAGCTTCTGTTCTCAATTCTGTCGGATCAAAAAATGCTTCTGCTGATTTATATGCTCCTTCTAAATACCATGTAATGCTCTTATACGATAAGGTATTGTAGAAACTCGCCAAATAAGTATTATAAACAGGCTTGATTCTTTCATCAGGAATATAAGTTTTTACGTTATCAATGATAAGATTCATACTTTCGTCGGATAAGGTTCTATTGACAAATCCAAAACCTGGACTTAAACTAATTGGACTATCTTCTGACCCTAGGGCTAAGAATCCCTCGATCGATCCTCCTTTTATTATTCCTAGATTTTCACCAAACAGAAATTTTTGTTTCCCACTGAACCCTTTTATTTTCCAATTTTCATTTAGATCGTAGGTCACTTTTGCCCCAAGAAGTGCATTATCAATCAACAATGGTCTAGATTCCCATGCTCTGTAAATGATTCCACTACCAATCTGGTCATAGATATATCCTACTTCTACGTTGAATTTATTTATTTGTTTATTAATAAACCATCTACCAATACCTTGATCTGTATATGAGCTCGTCGGATTCAATAAGTTGGAATTGTTGAACATATCAAATCGGACTCCCATATTGAATCCTTTGACACTATAATTTAGATTGAGCCAAGCTTCCCCACCTGTAAGTTGTCTATCATATTGTGGTGTGTTATTGGCGTTTATAAGAGAATCTCTTAAAAACACATTGAAGTTTGATTCAAAATTACCAGAAAAGACTCCTTGGTCTTGAGCTGACAATTGATTCAAACATCCAAATACAAGCAATCCCCAAATTGCTTTTCGAATGAATTTTATCATTTTGTTGTTAGTTTAGTTGTTATACCACTATGCTATGAAAATCCTAAGATACGAGCAATAGCTGTTAAAGAATTCAAAAATATAAAATATGGCTAAGCTTTCTAGTTACTTGGCTAGATATTGTGCGTCATAAGGCCGTATGTTATATACAAGACATGATTAAAAGAATCCTTTTCATAATTTGAATTAAATACTTTATCATTGTCTTCTCTTGACAAAATTAAACATAATTAAACATGAAACAATTTTTTGCAATTCTAGGAGTATTCGTTTTATTATCTGCATTTACATATAATAATTCTCCAGCTACAGATGGCAACACACTTCCTTCAGTAAATATAAAATCACTTGACGGCAAGACTGTAAATATTCAGGATTTCGTAGGCAAAGGAAAAGTTACAGTTATTAGTTTTTGGGCAACTTGGTGTTCACCTTGTAAAAGAGAACTAGATGCAATAGCAGATATATATCCAGACTGGCAAGATGAATATGGTGTAGAATTGTTAGCAATTACAATAGATGATGCTAGAGGAGTAGCAAAAGTGCCAGCAATGGTTGCAGCTAAAGGTTGGGATTACACTGTGTTATCTGACTCCAAGCAAGAGCTACAAAGAGCACTTAACTTCCAAACAGTACCTCAAACATTCTTATTGAACGGAGAGGGCGAGATTGTATACACACACAGTGGATATAGTCCAGGCGACGAATTTGAATTAGAAGAAGAAATTAAAAAAGCGGCAGGTAAATAAGCCAATAGCTTCAAGATATTAAAAAAGGGATAACGTTAATTTGTTGTCCCTTTTTTTTGCTGGGGATGAATAATGTTAGGAGTCTAATTTAAAATAATATACCTTTAAATCAAAAGACCATGACAAAACCAAAACTTTTTCTCTTTGTAAACATCCTAGGATTTTTTCTAGGGTGTCAAAAATCAGAATTTCAGCAACAATATTCATTTACCCTTGATGGTATTGACTATGATTTCAGTGATTTTATAACAAAAACAGACTGGTTAGAAAGTCAAAATAGACTCTTTGTTTCCAAAGAAGATGGTAACAATGTATTCAATATAAATTTCCCACTTGATCTCCCAAATGGAAAAAACGGTATGGAATATAGGTATTTACAGCCAGCCGAGAATGCTAAAATCAGTGCTTGGTTCTATATACGTATTTCAGCAGGGGATTTTTATACTTTAGATGAATCTACCTCAACAATGAACGTTATTGAGGACACACTTGCAAGAACTATTTCTGCGACTTTCTCAGGGGTTGGAAGTCAAGCAATATCAGATGAGACTGTATCATTTTCAAACGGTGTGTTAAAGCTCGAATATTAAACCTTATACTCTATCTAGAAGTGTAATTAATAAGGAAACTATTTTAAAAAGTTTTCAATTGATCATTACCAAACGTCCATTCAGGAGTAATGATTTTGTTCTCGATTTGTGAAATCAGATACCAAGGACTATTTTCTGCGTTTTCGAGGTTCTTTAATATATGAATTTGCTGTGCCGGCATATAGCTTTGTGCAAGAAGTATCGCCTTGTCGCCATTTTCGGGATTCTTGCACATGTCAACTACTAGAACTGCATGCCCAGGAGAACCGCCTTGGATAAAAACATCGCCTATTTCTACGTCTTCTAGAGGTTTTGATTTTAGTTCTTTTGAGAGCGACAAAGTGCCAGCATACATAAATACTTGGTCAAGGTAGGATCTGAAATCCTTATAACTCTCTCTTCTTTCATTACCCACTATCCAATTCGTTTTATTTCCAACCACATTCAATTTATCCCCATCTCTCCATTTTTGATATTCAAATTTCCATCCATTAGTAAAATTAAAAGCTATATCCTCAAACTTTTTGTTCTCAAATAAAAATTCTGCCCTTAATCTCATAACAGCATCAGCACATTGTTGGAGGTCACGTTTTCCAACATCTATGTCTAAAATAGCAGCATGACCATCTTGATAGTATTTAGGTGATCCATCAAACAGGTAAACTTCTTCTCCATCAGGAAGTAATGGAAATTTTCTTAAGTATTGACCAAAAGAGTTTTGCTTTTCGATTATTCTTTCAAACCCGATCGGAGTTGGAAACCTACTAGAAATATTTGACATGTCAACGAGGGCTTTTGCTTTTTCGATAATTTGAACCCTTGGTAATTCAGTTTTCTTTTTGTCGCCATGTAAGCACGAAACAAACAATGTCATTGAGCAAATTAGAATAGTATAAAAATATTTCATTTCGTAACTTTCATATATAACGTTATGTTATATAAAGCAATTGTACCTGTCAATATCAATAAATGATCACATACTCAACCGCTAAATCCAGTTCTGATTTGAATCAAATTTTGGAACTCCAAAAAGCTAATTTGAAATCGAGTATTTCATTAGAAGAATACCAAAAAGAAGGATTTGTTACACTTGAGCATGATTTCGTGTTATTGGAAGAGCTCAATGATCCTTATCCTCACATCGTAGCAATGAATGAGAAAGAAATAATAGGTTATGCACTTGTAACCACGCCTGAAAAAATATCTTCCATCCCTTTATTGCAATCAACTATTGAAGAATTAAAAGGTGTAAAATATCACCAAAACAATGTCTTGTCACTAAAGTATTTCATAATGGGCCAAGTCTGTATAGATAAATCATATAGAGGTCAAGGAATATTTCAAGGTTTATATCAAAAAATGAAAGATGAAATGAAATCAGATTTCGACATCATAATCACAGAGATAGCAACCAATAATAAAAGATCAATGCGCGCTCATGAAAAGGTAGGATTCGAAATACTCAAAATCCACAACGATAACGATGCTGACTGGGCTATAGTAGGGCTAAACTTGCGAATGTGATTTTCATTGTAGGTAGTCCCTACAATTTTGAAATAAAGTCTCTTATCATTACCAAAACAGACTCATCGATGGTGGTTTCGATGGTAGCATATTCTGTAAGATCACATTTCACACAAGGCTGGAATAAGTGATTTAGTCCGTCAACTATTCTAATTTGAGCTCTATTGTTACCAGAAATAGCAAGATTCTCCATGATAGCATTTGTATTCATCTTTGCTTCTACTTGAATGTCTTCAGCTCCATTCAATGCTAAAACGGGGCACTTTGTCTTTTGCCATGATTCAGAAGGGTCATAGGCTAAAAAGTACCTAAACCAAGGTGAGAAGAATGATTGAGAAAGTGCCAAATAATAAGAGGCTTTTGTCGGAGCAAGTAATTTCTGATCTGATTCAGATAATTTATCATAAAATCCATGGACAGCATTTATCAATGTGTCAAACAGCTGTTTCGGCCCTTTATCTTGATTTACAATGCTATAGATTAAAGGAAGATTTTGCTTTGTTATTTCTAAACCGTCAGAAGACATTCCACTTTTTTTGAGGACCATAACATTCTGATGTGTCATGAGACTACTTATGGGTACCCCTGGTCCTGCAAGTGAAACTACATAACCCAAGTCTCGATTTTTCGCAGCAACTATAGGTGCAATCATACCGCCTTCACTATGACCAATGATTCCAATTTTACTTTTATCTATTTTGTCTAGGGTCTTAGCATATTGGAAAACAGAATTCGCGTCAGCTGCAAAATCTGCTGATGTAGCTTCACTATGATTTCCACTAGACTTCTCTACACCCCTATCATCATATCTAATAACCGCTATTCCATCCCGAGTAAGGTAATCAGCAATTACTAAGAAAGGTTTGTGCCCTAAAATATTACTATTCCTATTCTGCCTTCCCGACCCAGATACTAATATCGCCAAAGGAAATGGACCTTTTCCTTTAGGTGTGGTCAGCGTTCCAGCCAAAGTTATGCCCGTAGTTTCATCTTCGATTGATACTTCTTGTATATTATATGGAAAGGGCTTTTCTGGCGTTTGCGGTCTTTTAAATTCTGTTTTTTCTTCTGTTTTTTTCAGATTTAAAGCCATCACTCTCCCTTGATTCCATTCTCCTATGAACTCTTCAGATTCATTGTCATACACTGCATCATATCGAGCTCTGAATGCCGTGTACATAATTGTAATCGTATCCCCTTTTATTACCAATGAAGAAGATTCGACATCTTCGACATTTTGAATAGGAACACTAAGGAGTACTTTGCTCTCTGATTCCTTGAATTCGAAATCAATTTGCATTTCGATACTCCCAGCAGTTATCGTACCTGTCCATAGTCCATCAAATTTGTTTTGCGCAATAGACAATGTGGAAATTATCATTAATAAAAAGAGAGCTAATGGTCTAAAGACTTTCATATTTGAGTAATTTGAAATTATTTCTGATTTGCTTGCAACGTTTTTCAATAGCTAAAGATATTATAAGCGCTACCATACAGTGCACCGTATTTATCAATAACTAATTACCAAAAATGATTCCAAGTAGGATCTTAAAGAAATTAAAAAATGAAAAATATAATATTTCTCTTTGTTGCATTGATAATAACTGTTACCAGTTGCAGAAAAGATATACAGATAGAAGACACTATCTTCATACCAATTGGAGAAGATGTGACGACTAATCTACACGGTAGAATAATAGACCTTAGTGGTCGATCTATACCAGAAGTTGAGGTTACTGTAAAAGGTAAGTCAATATTCACAAATGGTGACGGCTATTTCTATATGCTAAATACAAATGTACCTAGTGATGGATTTACTATCAAAGTTCGCAGTCTCAATAATGATAAAATTTTAAGAAGGACCGTCCCACAGGCAGAGACCAATACTTATGAAGAAATTATCCTCGAAAAATCTGAACGTTTTAAAGAATATTTGGGAACAGAAGAAAACATTATTACAGATTCCATAAATCAAGTGAAAGTGACCATTCCTAAAAATAGTCTTGTTACTGAAAACAACACTCCATATAACGGAATTTATCTAGGAAGGGTCAAATATTATGATCCAACTGAAATCACTACACTAAGGACAATGCCTGGCAATATGCAAGGCATTGATAAAGATGGAGAAAAGGTCACTCTTGGTTCTTTCGGAATGTTTGACATCGAAATAACAGACCCAAACGGAGAACAACTGAAACTTGCAGATGACAAAACCGCCAGAGTTACAATGGAATCTTCTGCACTTTTTGAATCTTTTAGCTCTGTTCCAACTTGGCGATTAGATCCCGATACTGGGTTATGGTTAGAAGATAAAAATGCACAATTGGTTAATATTGAGGGATTTTCCTTCTATGTATTTGATATTGATGAGTTTAGATATTGGAATTGTGATGTCAGAGAACTAAATACATACCTATCTGGAACAGTTGTAGACGAGTTCGGTGTTCCTCTCGAAAATAGATTGATACAAATTACTTTTACTTCTGAGGGTAATCCTTTTTTCTGTACAGGAGGAAATACTAATAATAGCGGACAATTTGAAACGACAGTACCAAAAAACAAAATTATTACATTTAGTATTTTCGATCAGAATTGTTATGGAGCTGTCCATACTGAAGAAATAGGCCCTTTTACACAGGATTCAGATACAAAAGATATAGAAGCCGTAATCACAGAAGATTCATATACAATAACAGGTTTTGTCCTTGATTGCAGTGGAGACATCTCTTTTAGTAGTGTTACCGTTTTCCTTTATGACCAAAATGGTGTCGTTCGCATTAGTACCCAAACAAATGAAGAGGGATTTTTTGCGATTCACAACACTTGCTTTGATCAAGATCTTGAAGGAGGATATAGAATAGGAGTTTTAGATCTTGATACTGGAAACTATATTATAACGGACCAATACCCTTTTTCAGAAGTTGACACCGATATAGGCAATATATTACAGTGTGATGATATAATTGAGTTTGTCAATGTCGTTTCAGGATTTGGAGATTTATCATTTGATAACCTAAGTGCTTTTTATGGTCCAGACTCTTTAGTCATTTCCGCAGAAACTAACAATATTTCATTTAACCTTTTTGCAAATGTAAGTGAAGAAGGTATGAATCCTGTAGATTATTTACAAATCCTATATAGTGATGACCAAGTACTTACTTGTACTTCAGCATATCAACATACTAATTGCAAGGAGGCTATAAAACTTACTATTACAGAAATAAATGAAGACCAAAAGTACATAACGGGTAGTATAGAAGGGGTCCTATATACAGGTGAAATTGCAGAACCAGACTTTACATTTTCAAATGACGTATCTATAGAATTTAAAGTACTATATCAATAACACTAACTCAATTATCTCCGCTAATTAGCCACCAAATAGTTGGGATGATTCATATAAATAAGAAAGAAAGAAAAGAAGACAATCAAATTGTAAACGAGCCACATAACTGAATTGAATAAAGAACAACAAATAAAAGCAATCAAAGACTGCGCCAGAGGAGATTCGGCAGCTCAGCGGATGCTGTTTATGGAGTTCTCTGAGATGCTATTAAGTACTTGCAAAAGATATATGGGCAATGAAGCCGAAGCAAAAGATGTATTACAAGATAGTTTCATGAGGATATTTAAATATGCACGTACTTTCGACCAGGTTGGAGGCAATCTCAAAGGATGGATGAAAACAATCTGTATCAGAGAAGCATTGAAGCAAATCAAAAAGAAGAAACGTACAGCATCAATGGATGAGTTAGATTATATACCAACAGTAGATCCTGTAGCGGTTCAAAATCTAGATACTGAGCAATTGCATAATCTGATAAGCGAACTCCCAGATAAACAGCGAACTGTGTTTAACTTATATGTGGTAGAAGGATATTCTCATAAAGAAATAGCCAAACGAATGAAAGTAGAAGAAGCATCATCCCGATCGATTTTATCAAGAACAAAAGCAATGTTGAAAAAGAAATTATTGAATATAAAAAGTAAGGAGTCATGGGTGTAGAGGATTACAATAAGAAGCAGATGGAGCGAATCAGAGAGCATAAGATAGCTTTCGATCAAGAGGCTATGTGGGCTGCTATGCAAAAGAAGAAAAAGAGAAGAGGCGCGTTTTTCTTTTTTACTATGGCTTTGGTGGCTCTGGCCATAGTATTTTTTACTTATTCCCTTTTCTCCAGGTTTAATGGAGAAAATACCAGCTTTAATAGAGAAAATTCAAGATTTAATAATGAAAACATTTTGACCGATAGAGAAAACATAAGTAAAACAGAATTATCAAATATAACAAACATTGAAAATGAAGAAAGAATAGTGAATAATGGAGACGAAATTGGAAACATTGAACCCGTCAAAAATGATCATTCTAATTTGACAAAAACAGAGCTAGATGATTCTAATAACACTAGTGAATCAAAAGATGCAATGATAAAATCTGAGAATTTAGAGAAAGAGAAAGTTATTAGCGCTTACTCTAATGAAAAAAGGAAGGTGTCAAATATTGCGGACACAAAATCTTATGATGGAACAGGAAGTGCGATAAATAATAAATCAACTAAAAACCCAAATCTCAATAATCAACCTAATCTAATGGTAACAGGGACTTCTTCAAATGAAAATTCCAAAACAAGTAATGTTGAAAATAATCAGAATACAGGCCTAGAAATAGAGTCAAATAAGCAGATTAATAACAATTTGGATAACCTCATAAGTATACAACCCTTGAAGATTTATGAGTTTCCTTATTTAGAATCTTTAAAAGATCAATCGATAGATTTCGATCTTGAAATAACAGCACCATTAATCACTGAAGTTATTAAAAAACCGAAAAGCAGATTCCATATAGGTGCATATGGACTGTCTCTTATACACATCTCCGAGCCCACGAGACAGGCAGAAATCTC
>CAJXUU010000238.1 GCA_913061325.1 uncultured Saprospirales bacterium
GATCTACACTATCCTCTTCGTCGGCAGCGTCAGATGTGTATAAGAGACAGTTTGTCTGTCAAGTCGACCTAATAATAAAAGCACAACCCTCTCGAATTGTGCTTCATTTTAAATCTACAATAAACTGGAATAATTATCCTTCCCAATTTGTTCCTTTGTGTCCTCCATCACAAAATGGTTTATTTGCACTTAGTCCGCACCTGCAATACGTTGTCTTATTTTCTTTTACCTGAACAGATCCATCTGCATGAGTAATCTCACAAGTACCGGTTACCATGAGTGGACCTCCTGGAATAACTTTCACTTTAATATTTTCGTCGTTCAATTCTTGATTCTCCATATTTTCTTCTTTTAGATTATATTATGACTAAACTCTAGATTGACAAATGTCCATCTAGAGTTATTTATTCTTTCAATGGTTATTTATGATTCAGAATTTGGTTTAAGGTCTGGTATTTTCCATTTTGTTTCTGAGATATCTAAAGACTGAACACCTTTGATTGCTTTATTCGCTCTTTTTTTATTTGCAATCAAACTGATGGTCATTATAATACTTGTCCCGATAATTACAAATAACAATATACCTTGGCTAAAATCTTTGACTAGTAAATATTCAGGAATTTTATAAAAAAGTAAAATTGTTATCAAACCTCTTGGCGCAATGAACAACTGTGGGTGAATATCTGATCCTAATGTTGCGCGAAGTAAAATAAATCTGATAATATAGATCACTGCTAAACAAAGAATAGACACTAAAAGTACTGACCAACTACTCAACGATGAAAAGACTATAGTAATACCAAACACTACAAAGAAGAAAGTTCTAATAACAAATGCGGTTTCTAAAGTAATAACATGCAACCCATGATATATGTCATGCGCTTTCTTTTTATCTAACCATTTTTTGAGTGGCCCTACAAAAAACAAATCCATATTAGCAATCACCAATCCGAAAATCAATATAATAATCAATGCAGATAAATGCATCAATACTCCAACTGAATAAACGAGTAACAATGTAGCTATCAATAAGAACAACTTAGCGGATGAACTGATTCTTTGAAAAATCAAAACAATCATATAACTAGAAATCAACGCTATAGCCATAATAAGCAAAAAAGACAATGCAAAACTTCCAAATCCGCTAGCATGAGCATCAGATCCTGGTTGTACAATCATACCACTAAGCAACTGAAATAACATTATACCAAGGATATCAGAAAAAGTACTTTCGTATATATGAAACTCCTTTTTATCATTCCTCAAATCAACGACACTAGGTATTATGATAGCACTCGATAAAATAGACAAAGGAGTCGCATATAACCAAGCTACCAATTTACTTTGACCTTTATATTCACTGCAATCAACAAAATAGTGTATAATCTCGGCTGTAATCCAAGTAGACAATAACAATCCAACCAAAGCTATACCAAAGGCCATTAATATGGGTACGAGTTTACTCCGTTCTAATTTTAATTCTAATGCAGCCTCTAGAACTATCATAATCAAACCAACGGTTCCAAGAATCTTGAGTATAGGTAGGAAATTAAAATTTCCGATTCCAAAATTGTCCATACCCAGCTTAATGAATACTCCAAATATAATAAGCAAGAGTACAGAAGGAATACTAGTTTTCTTTGATATCTCTCCAAAAAGAAAAGAAACTATCAATATGACTGATGCCGCAATTATAAATGGATATGGTTCTTTCATTAGATCTTCCATTCTACTTATTTGTTATTTCGTTTATTGAAAATCCAGTTTTTTGGATATTAGATTTCATGCTTTCTGTCATATTTTTTGTTGACAACATCACTTTCAATGCTAGATCGCCGTTTTTAGAGCTGATTGATATTTTTTCATCAGACAAGTAAGGAAAATTAAAGAGACTCTTTTCCAAATTATATATACTTTTTGGATCAGATCTATTTTCTTCATCCTTTAATAGTAGGGACAAAGCGACCTTACCGGCTTCAGACAAAAGAACGATTTTGTCTCCTATCCAATTGTTGAATGGATAGAATGTCTTTTCATTATTAGAAGATATATGCATACCACCAAGGTTAATATTTGTTAAAATCCCAACTGACTTCCCTATTTTGACATGATCTCCAATATGTATATTTGAAAAATATAAACTAAAAATGGACCTTACATACGCAAAGATATTCTTGTAAATAAATCCAAATACAATCAATAGCAGAATCAAGTAAAAAATAGGATATACCGCTAAAAACACAATAATAATTATTGATACAGTTAAACAAAAAAACATGTGATAGCCTATCGATGTTTTCCAAGAATGTCTCTTAAACAGATGAAATCTATCTACAATTAGTAGTGTTAGAACTCCAATTCCAGCTACAATTAAGAACTGAAACCATGAAACAAAGCTATATTCTAGTAATTCCTTCATGTTGTCCTTTTAGATTCTAATGCTTTTTCTATTGAAAAAATTAAGAATGGGTTAATTGATACGATTTTGGCTCTAGAATAAAACAATATTTTTAAGCCAGTCAAGTATCTAATATGGTTAATAAATTCAGAATACTCAGTCTCCGTTAACATATTTGATAGATCATTTTCATTAATCTTTTGATAGCAAAGAATGTACTTCAAAATCGTTTTATGATCATTAACCAATTCCGTAAATTCTTGAGACTTCAGATCAGGTTTATATTTAGAATTATAAAATCTTGAATACTCCAGCATTGCATGACCTATATTCCCATTTGCATTTCTTAGTATAGGACTAATCGCATACTCATGTTCTGTATCTGATAAACCTAACTCAGGTAAAGCTCTAAATCTCATCTTTATAGCTTCCTTTATATCATCATTGGCCAAGTTATTAACACATATTTGTGATGAGAAGACTAATTCAAGATCTCGAAAAATACCAATTCTTTCCTTTAAGTATGTATTACAGGTTACAATAAAGAAAACATTTCCTTTAAATTTTTGAATCAGTTCAAATAGAGTGCTTATATTATCAAATAGATTATAATTCTTATTATGCCACTGGCCAAGATCATCAATTGTCAATATAACTTTTTGTCCTATATACTGATGCGCTATGTTGATAACAACACTCCTAAGATTATAACTTTTGTCAAATGATTTATTCTTAGTAAAATAGGGCTCACCAGCATTCACACTGATCATTTCATCTATCATAGTCGATTGAGACAACATTCCCATCAATGCAGATTTCCCTGTTCCTGAATGACCATGTATCAATATAGCTGCAGCAAACCCACTTTTCCAAAGATGGTAATCATTTATTATAGGCTTGATTAATTCAGGTCTAGCTACTGAAAATGATTTACCTAAATATCCTTTTTTCAAAAAAAGAGATAGCCTTTCATCATTTTTATTAACTAAAAGTTTATTAGATATATAGCTATTATGTGGGACCCTATCTAGTTCAATATATTTTGCTAGGGATTTTTTAATCCATTCGTATCCAGAAGTTTTATAATTCTTATAGGTAGAAATCATTCTCTTTTGTGCATCACGACTAATATTAGTCATTTGCGCACTCCCATTATTTGGCATAAAGAGGTTATGTTCATCATAAATAGATGATGCATGAAAATCTTGATCTAAATACTGTTCTATTTTTACTCTATTTTCAGACGCTTCATTTTCTAATGGAACTATTTGTTTTATCCTGAGTTCAGTAATACCTGTATTCACATCAGATTGTGAAGTATCATAAGAATCATTTTTATCCAAAATTAAAGCAGCTAATTTCACTCTAGCATGATTAAATGAAGTCAGACTCGTCTCAAGTGCTGTATTTCGTCTATTTTCTAATTCTATAATGTGTGGATAGATGTTTCCAGAAAACCATTTAGAAATCTCTGATTGAATATTTAAAGCTTTTGTAACCAACCGTCCAGAGTCTACATCAACAGGAACTATTAAATGGACTTTATCTGGATATGAAAGTACCTCCATAGACTCGACAGATTGTAGCGATTCTAATTTACTGTAAGAAGAATTAATGCCATCAATAACTTCTGATATACTCTCCTTATTTCCCAAAGGATGAATACTGGCCACCAAACCTGCAACTAAATCAACTTGTTCGATTAGACTTTCAACTACACCTGTTTGTTTTTGAAAATTTAAATAAAATTCTCTTTTAAAGCTTTCCAAGTTAAGTCGAATTTCATTGACCTTATCGTGGCTTCTGTATATCTTTTTGAGCTGTATGTTTAATTCTTCTACTTGCTCCAGAATATATGATACAGGGTTGATCTGGTGATTAAACTGCTTGATTTCTATATTGGACAAGTTGCTTTGGTCTCTATTTGTCAACACATCTGTCGCTGCATTTTTAATTGTAGTTACCAGATTTTCAATAAAGTCTTCATCTAATGTCACACTATCATCCTCATATTGTTCATACTTTACTAATGCCAACAAAGAGTCTCTCAATAAAAGTGAAAAATCTCTTATGCGCGTAGACCATTTGAATATCGTGTGATAATCTTCTTGTTTAATTTCATTTTGTGTATACTCTTGAAAAAAGGAACTGATAGCCTCTAGCGTATGCTCTACTTTTAGATAGAATACATGCGCCGACAAGTCTTCTTGAGAGACAATAGCCCAATCATTTAATTTATTGAGTAATTCAGTACCGTTTTCAACCTCCATTAATAGTTATTCTTCTATTTGTGTTCCAAATCTTCATTACGTAAATATATCACTACAATACTATTTCAAAAATCTATCCATTTATATCATAATGAATAATTTCATTCTAATAAAAGAATATGTATGAGATTATATATAAAAAAAGGTAATATCATCAATAAAGTTCATTCAATAGAATTATCAATAAATATTGAAGGTATAATAAAAGATTAATTAGCAACTCATTTATATCTTTACATTTCGATTTTCACCTAATCATAATTGAAAATGTATAAAGTAATAATAGACGGCGAAGAAATCATGGTCACTCAAAAAGACATTGACACCATGGATAATCATGCTACTCCCGTTGGCTATCATGTATTAGAAAAAAACAAAGCCTATCATGTAACTCCTCCTAAAGTTGGATTAAATCCAAAAACTGGGACTATTCATGTAAACAACAAACGATTTCGATTCGATATAATGGATCAATACGACCAGCTTGTCAATTCTATGGGGCTTGATGCTGTTATTGAAATTAAAGTAACCGACATAATAGCTCCAATGCCTGGACTCATCCTAGACATTATGGTTAAAGTTGGTGATGAAATCGAAGCTGGAAGTTCAATATTAATCTTAGAGGCAATGAAAATGGAAAACGTGATCAAAGCTGAAGGAAATGGAATAGTAAAGTCAATAAATTTTGCAGTAGGAGCAACTGTCGATAAAGGCGCGGTGATCATCGAAATGGAATAATACGATGTCAATTACTTAACAATTGAGTTTCAGTGACAATTCCGTACATTATTCTAATCCCAATCAAGAGTAACATTTATGAAAAAGATTTTAATAGCAAATAGAGGTGAAATAGCAATCCGTGTAATGCGTACAGCCCGTAAAATGGGTATTAAAACAGTAGCAGTATATTCTGACATCGATAGAGATGCCCCTCATGTAAGGTATGCGGATGAAGCTATACATGTAGGCCCTTCTCCATCTGCAGAGTCATATCTAGTAATGGAAAACATACTGCAAGCTGCTAAAGATACTGGTGCTGAAGGAATACATCCTGGCTATGGTTTCTTAAGTGAAAACGCTGTATTCGCCAATATGGTAACAGATGCAGGAATCAAATTCATAGGACCTAAACCACATGCAATTGAGATAATGGGAAGTAAGCTTGCTGCTAAAGATGCTGTAAAAGACTACAATATCCCAATGGTACCTGGAATCGATAAAGCAATTGAAGATGTACAGAAGGCAATTGTAATTGCTGAAGATATAGGGTTCCCAATTCTAATAAAGGCATCAGCAGGAGGAGGCGGAAAAGGAATGCGTATTGTAAATAATTCTGAAGAACTTCCCGAACAAATGGAACGTGCCATTAGTGAAGCTAAATCAGCTTTTGGAGATGGTTCTGTCTTTATCGAAAAATACGTTTCTAGTCCTCGACATATTGAAATCCAAGTTCTTGCAGACGGACATGGAAATGTTGTTCATCTTTTTGAAAGAGATTGTAGTATTCAGCGAAGGCACCAGAAAGTAGTAGAAGAAGCTCCATCAGCTGTACTTACACCAGAAATTAGAAATGCGATGGGTGAGGCCGCAATCAAAGTTGCTAAAGCTTGTGACTATGAAGGAGCAGGAACAGTTGAGTTCTTATTAGATGATAATATGAATTTCTATTTCCTTGAGATGAATACTCGACTCCAAGTAGAACACCCTGTTTCAGAAATGATTACAGGAATTGATCTTGTAGAACAACAGATAAAAGTAGCCCGAGGTGAAAAACTAACATTCACACAAGAGGATCTTTCAATAAATGGTCATGCGATGGAATTTCGTATATATGCCGAAGACTCTCTAAATGGATTCTTGCCTAGTATTGGAACATTAGAAAAGTATAGAAGGCCTGAAGGAGAAGGTATACGTCTTGATGATGGCTATGAAGAAGGAATGGATATTCCAATTTACTATGACCCAATGATAGCCAAATTGATTACCTACGGTGCATCCAGAGAAGATGCAATTGAAAAAATGAAAATAGCAATCAGTCAATTCCGTATAAAGGGAATTGAGACTACCCTCCCCTTTGGAGAATTTGTATTTGGACATGAAGCATTTGTAACTGGAAAGTTTGACACCCATTTTGTAAAAAACTATTTCACTCCAGAATCTTATCATGATTCTTCAGCAACAGAACGGAAGATAGCTGCAGTTGTTGTGGTAAAAAACTACCTTAAAGAAGTTGGTAAAGCATCAGCTATAAGTCATTCTTCCGATGAATGGAGCACAAGTAGATTATAATCGATCACTGCAATTAATCAAATTAACAACTAAGAGAATCAAGACAACATGGAAGATAAATTGAAAGTACTCAATGATAAAATAGCTGAAGCACATCTTGGTGGTGGTCAAACTAGAATAGACAAACAACATCAGAAAGGAAAGCTAACAGCAAGAGAGCGTGTGCATTTATTTCTAGATGATGGTTCTTTTGAAGAGATTGGTATTTTAGTAACACACAGAACCAAAGACTTCGGAATGGAAGATCAAATCTTCTACGGTGATGGTGTAGTAACTGGATATGGTACTGTTGGTGGCAGATTGGTCTATATTTTTGCACAGGATTTTACCGTTTTTGGTGGTTCATTGTCAGAAACACATGCTGAGAAGATATGTAAGGTCATGGATATGGCAATGAAGACTGGCGCTCCAGTAATTGGCTTAAATGACAGTGGTGGTGCACGTATACAAGAAGGTGTAAGGTCACTTGGTGGTTATGCAGACATTTTCTATAAGAATGTAATGGCTTCTGGCGTAGTTCCTCAGATCTCGGCGATAATGGGACCTTGCGCAGGTGGTGCAGTATATTCTCCAGCAATGACTGATTTCACTATCATGGTAGAAAATTCTAGTTATATGTTTGTCACTGGACCCAATGTAGTAAAAACAGTAACAAACGAAACAGTAACTTCTGAAGAATTAGGTGGAGCGAGTACGCATTCAACAAAGTCTGGAGTAACGCATCTTACTGCAGCCAACGACTTAGACTGCCTAAACCAAGTAAGAAGACTATTAAGTTATATGCCTCAGAATTGTGAGGAAAAAACAAGCAAGCTACCTTATGAATTAGGTGATGAAGTAAGAGAGCAATTAGATTCGATAATACCAGAAAGTGCAACAAAACCTTATGATATGCACGAGGTGATAAAAGGGATATCTGATCTGGATACCTTCTTTGAAATTCATAAAAGCTATGCTGAGAATATTATAGTAGGATTTACGAGACTAGCTGGTCGAAGTGTTGGAGTTGTAGCTAATCAGCCTATGGTTTTGGCTGGTTGTCTTGATGTAGACAGTTCAAAGAAAGCAGCGCGATTCACCAGATTTTGTGATTGTTTTAATATCCCTTTATTAGTATTAATTGATGTGCCTGGATTTTTACCAGGCACAGATCAAGAGTGGAATGGAATCATATCAAATGGAGCGAAGTTATTATATGCTCTGAGCGAAGCAACAGTTCCTAGAATATCTGTTATTACTAGGAAAGCCTACGGTGGAGCATACGATGTAATGAATAGCAAACACATAGGAGCTGACATGAATTATGCATGGCCGAGTGCTGAGATTGCTGTTATGGGTGCAAAAGGAGCAAGTGAAATTATTTTCCGAAGAGAAATATCTGCAGCCGATGATCCAGCTGCAAAACTCAAAGAAAAAGAAGATGAATATGCTCGATTATTTGCAAATCCATATTCTGCAGCTGAAAGAGGATTTATAGATGAAGTTATACTACCTAGAAATACGAGACGTAAGTTGATTAAGGCTTTTTCCATGTTAGAGAACAAAGCCGTTTCTATCCCAAAGAAAAAGCATGGAAATATACCATTGTAATAAAATACATTGATGGTGTTTCATGAAAAGATGAGTTAGGGTAAAATCTAACTCATCTTTTTTTTGTGGGGATTCAGAAAGAGTAAATCAACATTTATTATGCATATAGTAACAGATATACCATGTCTTTTTGGATATGTCACTTTAGATTCATTGAGAATTAATTTGAATTCAAGGCAGAAAACATAGGCTTTGCCACAGCTAAGGCGAGTATTTCTACGATGAAGTTAGAGTAATCATCATGAATATATGAGAAAATTACAGACAGAAATGCTATTACATATGCCTTAAGCTAAAATATCGGCAACTTCCTCCTCTTTAATTCTCCTTTCGATCTCCCGCGTGTTTTCTTAAAAACACACTACAAGATCTTAGTCTTACGGATCTACTGCGTAGTTCCTCTGTG
>CAJXUU010000239.1 GCA_913061325.1 uncultured Saprospirales bacterium
ATCAGATGTTAATTCAAGTTTTGGTTTAGATTCAATGTGATTGATATTACCACTTAAAATTTCGATTTTGGGAAATACTTTACACCATTTGGACCATTTATCAAATTCCAGAAATATCTTTTTGACCTCCTCAGGGGAAGCGTTAATATCTATTTCTGTATAAACTGTTCGTTTGCCTTTCACTTCATCTATATTCTTTAAATAGGCATAACTTTTTTGTGCTAAAACTGATTGAGCCAAAAGAAGGAAATTAATTATTAATAAAATGTTTTTCACTTTACCATGATTTAAATTATCTATGGTACAAAGTTCTAACTACTCTGCATAAAAGATGTATAAAAATCGCTGAAGGTTGAATACATTTCGCTATTCTTATCTTGTGCCTAACGGATAATTGTAAGTCGTCGTCTACGACATAGGAGGATATGCGATCATATATAATGTTAGTCGTAGGTTTAATCTATGTTAATGAATTGCTCAGGTTCTGAGATTTGCATCATATCATTTTACTCGAAATGAATGTCCTCAAGAATATAATAATTTTAAACTTTTTATCATTTTCAATTCCATTTTCTGGTTGAACTGCCTTTTATTTTAGTTTTTCGGCGGATTTATTTCTACCCATAATCTTAAGTATACTTAGGATGCGTTTCTAATTTCTGCTTTCCTAAAGCTTAATGATCTTCTGAACTTCCAATAAATAATTCGAAAGATCCCTCACTCTGACAAAATACAAACCGCCCGGAAGCGCCGAAATGTCGATGGTATGAAAGTTTTCGACATTATTGATCGTTTGCATGATTTTTCCAGCAGCATCTAAGATATCAATTTGATACAGCGTTAATGTTCCATTAATAGTAAATTGATTGACTACTGGATTTGGAAAAATGTCGATATAATTTTCACTGACTTGTATATCTGGTATCGAGCTTGTTATTGAGCAACTATTCAAGTACCTTACCAAAAACTCAATACCACTCTCTCCATTAGTTGTATTAATGGAGCGTGCCGGGATATCTGCCTTAACTTCTGATACACCCACCGCCAAAGCAGTATTATGAATTTCTCGACCGTGAAAGGAATGATGAAACAGGTCCTGACTTGGATGAACTGCTAAGGATTGACTGCTGATGAACAATGGAGGATCATCATTAGACAAGTAGAAAAGTTGATCTACATCCTGTCGATACTGAATCAAAGCAGGGTCAACTAAAATCTGGGAGATAGAGTCAAAGCCGCCATAAAAATTAGAAGCTCTATCAAAACCCATTAAGTTTTCCATACTATCCAGCGTATAGTTCGTGCCGTTCCCGTCAAAGTTATTGAATACTTGTGTCTCCCATTTATACACATCCAGCGTAGATTGAGGGCCATATAAGTCCACTGCACAAACTCTTGTTGATTGCTGTAAAATAGGATCTGTAGCATTTGGATCTGCCATATCAGGTAGCGTTCCCAACCAGTAGCTAGTAGTTGCACCTGCTGAGCGTCCTTGCAAGGCAATTTTTGTAGGGTCGATTTGTAAGTCATTCGCATAATAACGGACAAACTGTAGTGCCCTCTTTGCATCATTCAAACACTTGATAACTCCTTCGGTATCCGGTCCGATATTGTTAATGAGGCGATACCCAAAACTGGCGAAAGCAATCCCGTTTTCTAGGCAATATTTTATGTCTAGTCTCCGGTCAACTGCGGCTAACACAATGTCCGGTGTACCGCCAATATACCCTCCGCCATGAATGAAAACGACCAAAGGGAAGTTACCTGTGGTATCCGGCAAAAACAGGTGAAACACTTGTTTATTTAGGTCAATATTATCGTAGTTGATATCCAGGGCATATACTGGGTTTGGGCTGTTTACATTATAACTTGCAGGGATGGGGTTGAATTGTGGGTTGATTTGTGCTATTCCTGAAAAGGAGAACAAGAAGAATATTGATACAAATAAATTTAGTTTCATTGACTTTTTCATTGGTTAAGTATTTTAAATGACTTGCTTTTTTTGTTTTAATTCTGACTAACGTAAAATATTTATGTTGAAGTTCAATTCTTTATATATTGTAAATTTAACATATTTGTTGATTCGTTAGCTTGGGAAATTAATTTGCCTTTAGGAAATTAGTATCTTTTCTTACTGATTTTTGGGTGGCCTAATAGGGGGAATGACACATAACGTCCAAGAGTAACTAGCGGTCGACCGAAGGAAGGCTGATATGTTACTCAATGTTATCTCTCGTTCTTTTTCTATTTTACAATTCAATTCATGACTTAAATAATTTCTATTTCATCGTTTATAATTAGCCGTTTATTTTCAACCGCAAATCAAACCAAAAAAAACTTCGATCTTTAAATTCTGTTTGAAATTCGCTTGTAGTTGCACTAAGTATAATTAATTCATATCTAGAAGCATTATTGTGACAAAGAGTTCCAACGTTTCATCCTTCTCTATTTCACAACGAAAATCTAAACATACTAAGCGCAAATTATTGCCTCCCCCCAATTAAAATTTAAACTTTTTCATATAAAACTTAGTGCAAATTCTATAAATTTGATTTATTACATTTAGATCATTTAAAATACAAAATCCATTGATTATCATTTAATTTACCACCAATCATTAATACGTCCAATCACATTTATTAACATAAAATCTAATCCAATTAGTAAAAAAGCAAACAGTCTTTTATTTTCATGCGCTATGTACCCTTTATGTTTCTTTTTACTAATAAAAACATCATAGTGACCTTTCAATAACGCAATGACAAATAATGAACCGATATTAAACAACATTATTTTTCTCATAAATCCATTTTAATTTAATTCTCAATATACATTACCTATTTAATTAACCGTTTATGACAAATGAGAGATAACGGTGGGTGAAATCACAGTACGACGAATGGAGTATTGTGTATTTCACCAAAGTTATTACTCGTTATCCGAAGATACTAATTATACGGCAATCACACTTTCAAATCGAATGACTTTTAATGATCATCTTATTAAGCAATAAGTGTCGTGAAAAGGCGGTATTTGCACTTAACCCTCTGATATTTCAATATTCTCACCTTTTTATCCTAACTTCTGATCGTAGTCGGTCGCAGATCGACTAGAAATCGAGATTTCCGTCATTCTTTTGACCGACGATCAAACCTCAGCCGTTAGGCGATTCTATCTTAATCCATATGCATTGTGCAAATATCGAATTTGAAGGTTGGTTCGCATTAATCTGCTGGTTATGAGTTCTAACGTCCCTTGATAAACGGAGACCAGTCCAATTGGGATGGATTCCGTTTTATCTATTGTTATTTTCAGTTCACCTTTTCACAAGTTGTTCAGTGACACAATTCACACCTTTACATTTTGAGATAAAATAAAGACCGGACGGATATTGAGCTATATCAAGAATGATCGTGTCATCTTTTTCTGTAGATATCATTTTGGTGATTTCTTTTCCATTGCTATCTATCAATCTATACTCAAATACGCCTTCATTCAAGATATAAATTATATCCGAACTAGGATTAGGGTATATTTTCAAGCCTATTACATCCTTGATATCATTTGTCGATGACGGTAAATGACATCCTGGCACAAGACATCCATAATTATCAACCGTCATTACCCATAACCAAACAAAGGTAGAATTCGTTGGCGTCAGTCTTCTAGTAGATAATCCATAAATGTTGTATCCATTCAGATCTGGCAATGGAGAAAAATCTACAAATATATTTGTCCCAAATATCAAGTCATTCCAATATCTGTAGGATCGATGCCATACCTCATTACCATTTTTATCAAATTTTGATATCACTCCGTAGTAGGATATAGTATCTCCATTTTCATCATAGATACCACCCGCAAAAACTGTATCTTGATAATTGAAATCTAATGAACTCTGCTCTGCACAATAGATGAAATGATCGTCATCATTACTGGGCATAATACGATATATTCTATCACCATATGATGGGTGTCCCCATCCCATGACTTTGTCCCAGATAACTTCTCCTTCTTGTGTCATCCTCATCATTTTTTGTTGAATATAAGTGTCATAGAAAAAACTGTCTTCGGTAATTTCGAAAGCTTTATTATATGAAATAATAAAATCTTCACTATTCAGGAGAATTGCTTCTGTTAAATTACCGCTTCCAATTTGGGACAATTGAGTATTATGATACAACTTTTCAATTTCTAGGTTATCAGATTTTTTTGCAACGAATATTTCTGGATGATTTTGCCCATTTTCTTTTTCTGCCAATGTAGTACCAAAGTAAAAAAGTGTGCTATCACCTATATTTAGCACTTCTTCAATAGTTGTGCTTCTCCCATCAATCTGAAAAGTATAATCTTCGATCGTATTAAAATCTGCATCCACGATCGTGTATCGAGCAATATTGCCTTGTAAACTATCATTCCTTGTATACCCACCCATGACATAATTGCCCTGATAGTTTTGCAACCCAATTGAAGATATATATAGTTCTGTTCCATTAAATTGTTCCATAACTCTTTTTTCTAGGAATCTGCAATTCTTTACATCTATCAAAATAAGATTCTTTAATAGATCACCAGATTTTTTATACTCAGGAATCGCTGCGACAGTATCATTGAGCCAAATATAACTTGATGAATAGTCAATGTAAAATATCCCTATCCTATCTAGAGTGTCTTTTTGGATTACTTCCCCATCTTCATTTGTTCGCAATACAAAAAGATCGTATGGACCTACTCTTTCTCTACCCGAGCCGACTATTACATTGCCATATTCGGGATGAGGTATTAATAATTGAGGGTAGGTACTTTCTTCAAAAGCTTTAATAATATGCTGCGTATATAATTCTTGACCCATTACAGAAAAAGAATACCACAACGAAAATATTACGACAATAAAGGAACGCATAATATATTTTTTATATAAATGGGGAGGTACTAGACCTCCCCAAATTCGTTATTTAACTATAATAATTTTTCCAGAAGCAACTTTTCTACCATTGTCTATGACAGTGATAATGTAAAGTCCATTTTCAAGATTTTGATCAATTTTCATTCCTGAAATCCTATCAGAATATATCATATCGCCATAAATATTTGATATTTGAAGATCCATACCTATATAATCTTCAACTCCCTCTAGATTAAAGCTATTAGATGCAGGATTTGGAAATACATTTAGCGAATTCATAGATTCCTTTGCGACCTCATACGAAGTGGTTTGACCATTCCTAGTCGTAGATTTAGGGACCGAAATGCCATAGAAATATCCCAATATATCCTGCGCTTTTGCAGATGCAATCGGATGACTAGAATTTGCAATACTTTCAATTGCAGAATATTCTGAAGAAGTCAGATTCCACTCATTTCGTTTGTCATTATATACTCCGATTTGGATATTGAGTAGGCTTAAATATTCATTGATATCATTGCTTTCAGACATTGAATAAGTCGTAGCTGAACCTTTCTGGCTCAAATGAGATACCGCCGATATGTAATTATGCTGAGTCATGTAAGATTCAGCAATGGCAATTTCCTTATGATATCCGTCCATCATATCAAACCATGTGCGGAGATCATTATAATTCACAGCGCTGTCATCTACTGTATTAATAAAATTGATAGCATTGGTGATATTCACATCTCTACCATGCATCAAATCAGACAAGTAAAAATAAGATTGGCTATGTGCATCCGTAGGAGAAGTATTAGAATTGATGTATGAAACTGATGTACTACTCAAAGGTGATGAAGGTCCATTTACAAAAGCATAAAGCAATTCATCTTGTAACCAATATGAGTTGGAAACAAACAATGATACTAATTGTGATTCGGTATAATATTGGCTATTAGAGATAACTGCCTGTCCTACATTCGTACTGACCCATGGAGATATATTCATAAGGGTATTATATACCTGTGTTGAGTTATTTGGACTATCAGAATTGACTACTTGTACTAATCCATCAGTATCTCCACCATCAGCATTTGTATCTATATGATTGTTAGTAGTATTAATTCCATTAGTGAATTCTGTATGCTTTACATGAAATGGAGTCAGCGTACCTGTGGTAGGCGGATCGTTGACTATATTAGGGTAATCACAGTCTGAAGCATCACCAATTGGCGTAGCGAAGAATCCACTTACAAACATAGGTGTCTCTTCAGTGTTTTGATCTTCATGAAAGTATCTAAAATTAAAGGAAAAATCGGAAATAGTAAAATCACTACCTGGATCACCATTATTGTTATGTGAAAATTTGTTTCCGATAGCATTAAAAGTACTTCCATGATTTTTCAACCCAAATTCCACATCAAAATCTCTATCATTTGAGTTTAAATCGTTACACTCAAATAATAATCCAGTAAATCCATTACCACCATTTTCCACCTCATTCGCTATCGATAGATTAGTATATTTATTGTTATTCCAAAGAAGATTCCCATTAACATTTTTAATGAAAATGCCTCTTGAATCAATACTACTCAAAAATGACTTAAATTCATTCTCATATATTCTTACTCCTCTCGAATTGCCTTCGACATGAATACCTTTGTGCATTCCTCCATATTGAGTAGAATGAATATCAAATTTAGATTTTTTGATAAGGGTATTTCTAAAACCACCATTATTAAATGAAATCCTATTCAAATCAAACTCACATCTATTAAAATAAGCTGTTTTATCAGAAGCGAAGTTAATATTTACAGCTTTCTCCCAGCCGTAGAAATCGGTATTTATACATGTAATTCCTGTATTAAATGAAATAAAAGCTGATCCAGAATTTGCAGAGGTAAGTGTATTTGTAAAAACACATGTTCCGAAATATATTCTATTACAATTTTCCAACGTTACCTGTCCAAATTGAGAAGTTGGAATATATCCCGCTTCAATTGTAAATTCTGTACCTCTTATATAAGGTTGAACAAAAGTGTTATTTGATGCTTCAAGACTTATTCTATTGTTAATAAAATATGAATCCTTGATTACAGTCCATACACTACCGCTTCCTAGAATATTTATTGCAATATCTGCATTTTTTATTGTTGCATTATTGTATAATTCTACTGTAGATTGGATATTATCATCAGTTTCAATTTCTATACCTCTCCAAGTATCCATGCCACTAGGGTAGCAAGATTCTCTATTAGAATCCAAATCAAAACTTCCTCCGTTTATTTCTAATTGAGCTCCTTTTTCAAATAGAATTCCATTACCCGCTGTAAATTTAATATCAGCTGTCACAACTAGTCTTACTCCCTCTTCCACTACTACATCGTGATTAAATGATCGATCAGTACCCCATGTTGTAATTGTTGAGATTGAATTTTCAATAGAATTTGCTTGATATGGTCGTTCTATATTCGCAAGAATCGGCGCACCTGCAATCATATCTCGTATTCTCATGTTCTGGCCATCGGTAAACGTCTCCGCACAATTGTAACTCATAATATTCTTAGCCAGTACATTTTCAGGATCTATATATGGATTTCCAGCAAAATCTAAATAGTTATTTGGATTTTGAAATTGACAATTAAGTAGATATTGATAACATTCACTACTACCAGACCCTGCAGGTTCAGCTGGTGTGTCGCAAACAAAATCCCCAGATGTACTACAATTAGCACTATTTACATAATTACCTTGCATGTCCAATGTAGGAGCCAATTCTGAATTTGCATCCGCTGGACATTTACCACCAGCAAAAGTATGTGACAATCCTAAACAGTGACCAACTTCATGGGCAATTGTAGTTGTCGACACCGAAGGAACTATGCAGTTCAACGAACCTTGAGCTTCTGCAAATCCTCCATTATAACCTGGAGTCAGATATACATTTATTCCGTCATCATAACTGTTCGTCACCCAACCAGCTGAAACTACTCCTGTATAGTAACCAACACAAAAATCAAAATAGATATTAATAGGGTTGTAATACAATTTGAGTTGTTCTTGAGCAAATAGTATAGCTTCTTCGGATGGTGTACCATCACTGTTAGTGACAGCCCAAATATAAACCTTGATTGTAATAGGTGTACTTGCACTACCATTATAAGTACCTGCATAATTATTGTTATAATAAATACCACCATCTACAGTCTGGCAATCTTGTCCATAGCTAATGGACAAGAAAAATGTAAAAACAAATAAAAAAAATAACTTTTTCATGATTAAAAGTTTGTGTAATGTTCATCGCATCAACATCCTTTAGGAGACCTGAAGCTAGCACATTATTGTGCTTACAGGGTAAACAAAGGGTATTTTGTTTTAGATGTTGTCTCCCTTACTTTCATTCAGTTACTTATCTTTCTTTACTCGCTGGAATTTCTTTTTTAGTCCTCTTTGATCTTTTTAGTAATTGATCAAATTGGTCTGTTCGTTCTTAAATCCTCTTACGCTTTCATTGTCGATTTTTCTCTAATTGAAAATAACGGCTTCGGCTAAACGTCGTGCGCCCGCATAGGGCGAATGACCGTTTTAGCCATTGTTCGCTGGAGTTTTTATTTCTTTTTCTTTGATTATTTCTTTATCCGAAATCTCCTTTTTTAAAAGTTGAATTTCATTATTTAAATCAATTATGACTTTATCTTTCTTTTCAATATTGTCTTGTAAATCATTTCCTTTATCAGCAACATTTATTGCCCAAATTGATACATATATGATTATTAAGGCATTGGCAATTGCCGCAATTGTTTTTGCAACTATCCAACTTTTTTTTAGTATTCGAGTGTTATATCTACTTTTAAAACCGCCTTCTTCTCGCAAGAAAAATTGACCTTTTGGAGATAGGTTTAAAAGTTTATCCCCATGCCATTTAGAATCTTTTGCCGCTAAATCACCTCTGTTAATTACCTGTCTCTTATACACATCTCCGAGCCCACGAGACAGGCAGAAATCT
>CAJXUU010000240.1 GCA_913061325.1 uncultured Saprospirales bacterium
CGAGATTTCTGCCTGTCTCGTGGGCTCGGAGATGTGTATAAGAGACAGATCATAGTCACTTTCATCAAATCCTTTTTCAAATAGTTTCTCACCCATCAATGTACTAGCAAAAGCAGGAGTAGTATTTGAGTGTCCAGAAATTAGAACTTTGTTAAAATTATTTTCAGATAAAAGTTTTTCAGATAAACTCTTCAATTCTTTTGGTTGATAGATTTGTGTTGATAAGCCTTTCATTGTAGTCAATGAATCTACCGTATGCATTGTTCTGTTGTATAATGTTGAATAAACTGCATCTAATCTTGTGGACTTGAATATTTGTGCTAGTCTGTGAGACCTATTGTAGCCCTCTTCTGTAAGAATAGGATTTTTGGCAGGTACGGTGTCCTTCTCAGCATGGCGAACCAGATATACTGTTTTACATGTTTTACAATTGTCCAATTCTAGTTTGCTGCCATCTTCAAATAGAACTACATTTTCATTAATGTTCTTTATGTATTTCCCTGTAGTCGTTACATCTTTTGGTTGGCAAGCAATACATAAAAGCACGAATAAGCCTATTAATATTCTCATTTATTAATTATTTTCATTTGGTCCAAGTCAAAATATTATTTATTAGACAGCACAAAATACGAAACAGAATCAATCTTGACCTCTATTAGTCTTTTACCTTGAAAATATCCTGATCTATTTGATTTCTGAGTATGTCTTCCATCGATTCTCTATTTCGTATTAAATAGTCCTTTCCTTTATGGATTAAAACTTCAGCTGGTTTATATCTAGAATTATAATTGGAGGACATCATATAACAATAAGCACCTGCATTATGAAATGCTAAAATGTCGCCTTCTAAAACCTCATTCAATTTTCTATTGACACCAAAAGTGTCTGTCTCACAGATGTAGCCTACAATTGTATAGATTCTTTTTCGCCCAGCCGTCTTTGAGATATTTTCAATTCTATGATAAGAATCATACAGCATAGGACGAATCAAGTGATTTAATCCAGAGTCTATACCTGCAAAAACGGTGGAGGTTGTTTGTTTAATGACATTTACTTTGGCTAAAAAAGTACCTGATTCTGAAACCAAGAATTTACCTGGCTCGAACATTAAGGTTAATTCTCTTCCATAGTCAATGCAAAACTCATTGAACCGTTCAGATATCCTTATGCCAAGGTCTTCCACATCCGTTTCGATGCCATCATTTTTATAATCTACTTTGAATCCACTACCAAAATCAATATCCTCAAGATCAGGAAACTCACTAGCAATATTCAACAATACATCTGCTCCTTGAATAAAAACTTCAGAATCTAAGATGTCTGAACCTGTATGCATGTGAAGACCTGTTACTTTTAAACCTGTAGCTTCAATTATTCGGTGGATATGTGGTAATTGATGAAAGGATATCCCAAACTTGCTATCTATATGGCCAGTAGATATTTTAGAATTTCCACCGGCTAGGATATGTGGATTGATTCTTATACATACTGGCTTTTCTGGGAATAAATTACCAAATTGTTCTAGAATACTTAAGTTGTCAATATTAATTCTCACATCAAGAGCTAATGCTTCTTTGATCTCATCAAGAGATACGCAATTAGGGGTGTAAATGATATCTTCAGTAGTGAAACCGGCCATTAAACCAAGACGCACTTCTTGTATAGAAACGGTATCCAACCCAGCACCCAAGGTCTTCATGAATTTGAGTACATTGATATTGGTCAATGCTTTACATGCATAATTGATTTTAAGTTTATTCACTTTGAATGCATCAGTCAACCGTTTATATTGATGTTCTATTATCGCGGTATCATACACATATAGCGGGCAGCCATACTTTTCAGTCAGTTGAAGTGCATCGACTACACCTGAAAACACATATTTGTTATTGTGAATTTCCATAGACCAATTGTTTTTTGGATTTATTGTATGTAAAAAGAGGTCAAATACACATGGTAGATGACCTCATTAAATTTTAATTAAATGAGGAATATTATCCCTTCAATACTTCGATTATCTTCGAAGCTAGTTCTGTTCCTATCTTTTCTTGTGCTTCTAAAGTAGATGCACCGATATGGGGAGTTAATGATATTTTCCCATGGGACAAAATATCTTGCCTTGGAGTCGGTTCATTGATAAAAACGTCCAATCCAGCTGCTGCTACAGTGCCGTTATCTAGGGCTTCAAGTAATGCATCTTCATCTATAGTACCTCCTCGAGCGGCATCTACTAAGAATACACCTTTTTTCATTTTTGAAAATTCAGCGGCGCCCAAAACTGGTGCTCCAGTAAATGGAATATGCATCGTAATGAAGTCTGCTCTCTGCAACATTTCGTCCATTGAAATCGCGTTAACATCTACATCTAGAGATGATGATCCAAGCTTACAAGTAACGGTTACTTTTTCTTTGATAAATGGATCTACGCCAACGACATTCATGCCTAGTCCAAGACCTATTTTAGCGGCTTCCTGACCGATTCTACCTAGTCCGATGATTCCAAGTGTCTTACCCTCAAGTTCAACACCTTTACTATATGATTTTTTGAGTGAACCAAAATTTGCATGCCCATCTGTTGGCATTTGCCTGTTTGATTGATAAACAAATCTTGAAAGAGACATCATGTGACCGAATGCAAGTTCTGCAACGGATCTAGATGAAGCTGCAGGAGTGTTAAGTACAGCTACGCCCTTCGACTTTGCATAATCTACATCAATGTTGTCTAATCCAACTCCACCTCTGCCTATGAATTTTAAATTTGTACAAGCATCAATCAGGTCTGTTCGGACTTTTGTTGCAGATCTTACGCAGATACCGTCAAATTTTGGGAGTTCAGCAAGGAGGTCTTCCTGTGCTATTTTGTCTGTTTGAATTGTATGCCCAGCTTCTTCAAGCATTTTGATTCCTGATGGATGTAAGCCATCGTTGATGAGAATATTTGCCATTGTGTTTTTTTTGTAATTCTTAATCTTTGGGCAAAGAAACTATATCATTTACAGATTATGAATTTTAAGTATGTTTTTATCAAAAGAATCTGATTTATTCTAAATTAAACATAAATATTTTGGCTATCAAATATAGTGAAATGGGTTTGCTTCACACATTGCTTATTATCTTTTTAATTCATTTTGATACATCTGTATTGTGTTTTTTAAACCGTAATACAAAGAATCTACTACTAAAGCATGACCAATTGATACTTCAAGAAGTCCGGGAATGTTATTTTTGAAGTAGTTGAGATTCTTAAGATTTAAATCATGTCCAGCATTGATGCCAAGACCTAACTTATTACAATGTAAGGCAGCGGAAGTATATTCTTCTATTGCTTTTTCTTTATGGGCATGGAAATCATGGGCAAATGGACCTGTGTAGAACTCAATTCTATCTGTCTTAGTTTCGACAGCTCCGTCAAGGAGTGCATTATCTGGATTTATAAATAGGCTCACTCTTATTCCTTCCTCTTGCAGTTCTGCAATGGTATCTATCAAAAAGGCTTTGTGGGTAATGGTATCCCATCCATTATCGGAAGTGAGTGCATCTGGAAGATCAGGAACTAAGGTGCATTGGTGAGGTTTATTGGCCACCACCATATCCAAGAATTTCCGATTTGGATATCCTTCAATATTGAATTCTGTAGTAACTATTTCCATTAATTGGGGAATATCTGCGTAAGTAATGTGTCTTTCATCGGGTCTTGGGTGTACCGTTATGCCTTCTGCACCAAACTCTTCACAGTCTTTTGCAAACGTCAGAAGATTTGGAAAATTTGCTCCTCGGCTATTTCTGATGAGTGCTATTTTGTTGATGTTTACACTGAGTTTCGCTTCCATTTAGTGATCATATTTAGCGTCAAAATTATGAAATTAAATTGCTTGTTTATGTCATAATTGGTTGTTGTTATTAAGATGTTGATTTTTTAGGTGAAAATTTATTTGATCTTTAGCACATATGTATATCTTCGTCCAAGATGAAAAAGAACATTGCATATTATTTAGAAGATCCAAAGCGATTATCGGAGATATCTCTCCATGAGCTCAATAAATGGGTAGAAGAGATGCCATATAGCCAGCCATTAAGATTGTTGGTAGATAAGAAGCGCGAGAAATTTGTTTCTACAGCAAACGAGGATAATACTAGCTATGGAACCTATTTTGCAGGAGACTATGAGCCTGTAACTAAGAAAGCAGCCAAGAGTCTTGCTAAACTTAACATTAATAAAATCAAGAAAGAGGACAGATTAGTACCAAATGAGTCGATCGTTGAGGATGATTCTGTAGTAGAGGAACAGACAGACACGGCAGTTGAAAAAGAAGAGATTGAAATTATTGAACCTCCAATTATTGAACACGATTTAGTAGATGATGTATCTGAGGACATCCTAGAAGAAGATTTATTAGAAACAAATCCCAATGTAGTTCTTGTAAATGAAGTCAGTCATGAAACTGCAGATGAAGTACTTGAAGATGAGTTAGAAAATGAGGTGCTTGAGCTTTTGTTGGATAGTGAAGAAGAGGAAACAACAATTTCAGAAATAGATTCTGATTTGGAATTAAACAAAGCGGAGGAAGAGATAGAAGCGGATAGGTCATTAGGATTAGTTGACTACAAATCATATGTAGTAGGAGTCACAGAAGGAGAGATCAAAGAAGAAGTAACAGGCATAGAAGAAATTGATCTCGATAAAGATTCTGAAACGGAGATCCGGGAAAATCAAGATGAAGAACTAGTAGATAACTCGAAAACAGCTAGTCTTGATATAATTAAGGGTGTATCTAAGAAGTCAAAAAAGAAGAAGAAAGACAAAAAGAAAAAGACTTCTGAAGTTGATAAAAAGAAAAAGGCCTCTAAAAAGAAAGGAAAACGAGAAGAGGAGAAGAAAAAGAAGAAGTCAAAGGATAAGAACTCTGAAAAGGTAAAAGCAAAAAGTAAGAAGAAAGATAAATCTAAAAAGTCAAAGTCGTCTAAAAAGAAAATTAGCTCGATTAAGAAAGTGAAAGGTGAAATCTTAATGACGGATTCTGCTACTGGTTCAAAGTCGGTCAAAGGCAAAGCTAAAAAGATCAAGAAGGAAGTGAAGTATGTAGTTGTGAATGAAGCTACTACAAATGACTTTAAGCTTAAGGATTATGATGGTGTGTCGAATTTTACAAATTGGTTACTTGAACAAAAGTCTATAAACGGAGGTCATGAAATAGAGAAAAAGAAGACAGAAGTATTGGCATCAAAGAAGAAAGACAAAAAGAAAAAGAAGCGTAAAAAGAATAAAGTTCTGAAAGTAGCACAAGATTCGATTAAGAAAAGTGAAATGATCATATCGGAACCGCTGGCAAATATAATGGCTGCACAAGGGCACGTTAAAAAAGCAAGGAAGATGTATAAGCAACTAAGCTTGATATTTCCAGAAAAAAGTGGTTACTTTGCAGTGAAAATTGAAAATTTAAAAAAGAAATAATATGGTTACAGCATTAACAATCGTAATTGCGTTGGTTTGTGTACTTCTAATGGGAGTAGTTTTGATTCAAAATCCAAAAGGAGGTGGAATAGATTCTACTTTTGGTGGAACAGGTGCCAATCAGATGTTAGGTGCAGCGAAATCAACTGACTTTATCGAAAAATTGACTTGGGGTTTAGCAATAGCATTATTTGTACTGTGTATTATTACTGCAATTGCAGTTACAAGTGCAGGCGGTGCTGGTAATAGTATTCACATACCAGGTAACTAAAACGCACTTACATTTTATAAAAAATACAAAGCCTGTTCTCATTGAGAATGGGCTTTTTTTAGTTTGCTAAATATATAGTTGTATGAAAGAAACATATTTAGATGTTACCCAAGAGTCTGGCAGAATATTTTTTACTAGTAATACAGAAGGACCTATTGTTATGTTGAATCTTCTTCGTTTTAACGAGATAGCTGACTTTAGTACTTGTCCAGAGTTGGAATCAGACTCGCCAATCAGTGGCCGTGCATGCTATAATATGTACATGAAGCATACAAGTCCATTTTTAAAAAAGGCGGCGGGAGAATTATTGTACTTTGGAAATACACAACCGTTTATTATTGGGCCTTTAGAAGAAAAGTGGGATATGATGTTATTAGTAAAACATGCTAGTAAAGAAGTATTTCTGGAATTTGCTTCCAATGAAGAATATCTTAAGATAAAGGGTTATCGGACTGCAGCTCTTGCAGATAGTCGTTTGATGCCGATTTTGGAAGGGGAGATTTGATCAAGTGTTTACGAAGTAAACACGTAGATCATTGTAGTGAATTGAAAATTCGCGGGATGATTCAGAGATTCAGCGAAATTCATTTAAACGATATATTGCAATATTGCGATAAAAGACTTATCTTTGTCCTATGGGACTTACTAAAACAGAAATTTTCACGGAAGAACAGAATAAAATAGCCTCAATTGCAAAAGTGATAGGACACCCAGCGAGGGTAGCTATTCTTCAATATTTGGTGGCTAAGAACTCATGTATATGCGGGGACCTGGTGGATGAGATAGGGTTGGCGCAACCGACAATTTCTCAACACTTAAAAGAGCTGAAGAAGATAGGGATACTCAAAGGAAGTATTGAAGGCACGAGTGTATGTTACTGCATAGATCAATCTGTTTTGTCAGAAATTAAGTCTGTTTTCTCTCAATTTTTTGAAGCCTGCAGCAGTGGGTGTTCACAAGATGGTTGTTGTTAACCAAATCAAAAATATATATCGTTATGAAATTAGAACAAATTAAAACGCATCTTAATAGTTTATCTACTATTGCATTCGAATTGCCAGATGGGACATTGGTACCAAATCACTTTCATGTAACTGAAGTAGGGAAGGTAACAAAAGATTTTATCGATTGCGGTGGAACCGTTCGGCATGAATCAGTTGTCAATTTTCAATTATGGGAAGCGGATGATTACGATCATAGACTGCACCCAGAAAAACTGGTTAATATTATTGAGTTATCTCAGAAAACACTTGGAATTGGAGATTTGGATATCGAAGTAGAATATCAGGGATCGACAATAGGTAAGTATGGGTTAGATTTTGATGGCAAATATTTTAAATTGATGACGAAGCAGACGGATTGTCTTGCAAGAGATAATTGTGGAGTACCACAAGAGAAAGTAAAGTTTGACCTTGCCTCTATGACTGCAAATACTTGTTCGCCAGGAGGTGGATGTTGCTAAAATAAAATTATGATGTATCAAGAAATAAAATCCTCAATTGAGGGTTTTGACATAGATAGTGTTCCTAATGAACGAAAACCATTATTAGATGAATTGGTAGACTATATTGTTCATCGAATTAGGGAAGGGGAGTCAGTAAGCTTAAATTTTATTTGCACCCACAATTCTAGAAGAAGTCATCTTTCTCAAGTATGGGCACAGACCATGGCTGGGTATTTTGATATTAGAGATGTGCATTGTTATTCTGGTGGAACGGAGGCTACGGCTATGTTTCCTGTTGTAGGAAAAACACTATCAAGTCAAGGGTTTGCAATATCAAAACTGGCAGATCAAAAGAATCCAATATATGCTATTAGATACGATACAGTGTCTCCATCTGTCATTGCCTTTTCTAAGACATATGATGATGAATTCAATCCAAAGTCTGACTATGGAGCGATCATGACTTGTGCGTCAGCAGATAAGGGGTGTCCTGTGGTAATAGGAGCGCAAGTGCGGTTGCCAATCCGATATGTAGATCCTAAAGTCTCTGATGGTACTCCCGATCAAGCCAAAGTATATTTAGAAAGAAGCGTCCAGATAGGTACGGAGATGAAGTATGTATTTCATCAAGTAAAAGCATCGTTACACAAAGCATAGAAACCTAATAATGATAAAGCAATATCAAGTGAGTGGGATGACCTGTGGAGGATGTGTAGCATCTGTAAAACAGAATTTAGAAGAACACCCGATGGTGACTTCTGCAGATGTAACACTTGATCCTCCTCATGCAATCTTGTCTATGGATATGCCTGTGCCAATATCAATTTTACAATCTACAGTTGGTCAGAAATACACAATAAAAGAGATTGATAGTTCAAATTCACAACCTCATGCTAGCATAGAAGTAAAAGAAACACTTCCAGAAAAATCAATAACTACTTACAAGCCATTATTGCTGATTGTAGGTTTCATTGCAGGAGTAAGCCTTCTCAGTCAGTATCCGTTTGATACATTTTCGGGTATGCTTTGGATGCGGCATTTTATGGCGGGATTTTTCATTGTTTTCTCTTTCTTTAAATTGTTGAATTTATCAGGATTTGCATCTAGCTACAGCATGTATGATGTAGTTGCTGCTAAGTGGTATAATTGGGGCTATATCTATCCATTTGTGGAACTGGGCTTAGGTGTTTTATTTTTGATTAATGCCTTTCCGGTTTATACAAATGTGGCGACGATTCTTATCCTCGGGGTGAGTACCATCGGAGTCGTGCAGAGTAATCTACAGAAGCGAGAAATCAAGTGTGCTTGTTTGGGTGATGTGTTTAATCTACCTATGAGTACAGTTACGATAGTGGAGGATGTGAGTATGGTTTTGATGAGTGTGGTGATGTTGGTGGTTGGTTGAGAATAGCTGCACGATGAGATATCATTTTGAATCTTAATAAGCGATTCTGGTTTCAAATTAGCTGTTGCTAATTTAGTTGCATGTAAAGGAGGAGCGTGCAAGTTATATTAACTTACTATTTTGAAAAAGCAGGAAATTTTATAAAGAGTGGGTACGTTTATAATCAAGTTGAGACAGCATACTCCCTGCGGTCGCATGCTGTCTCAACGATTCTGCGGCTTG
>CAJXUU010000241.1 GCA_913061325.1 uncultured Saprospirales bacterium
CGAGATTTCTGCCTGTCTCGTGGGCTCGGAGATGTGTATAAGAGACAGGATTGAAACTAATATGGAAATTTCCAGGAAGAATACATTTTTTGATTTACTGTATTAAGTTTTCAATTTTATTGCTTTTTGCAAAGGATTGATAACTATAAAATCTTTCTAAAAAATTTGCTATCAGTGCTTTTCATGTCCTTAAAATCAAATTTACAACAAGTCATAAAACAGTGTTTTTCAATAACTTGAATATAAGCAGAAAAATTAAACTAAAAATAATTTGCATTAGCTGTTGCAGATTCCATTTTTTAGGTACACATTTACTAAATAAAGTAAATCAAAACATAATGGAATGTATTTCCATTACTGCAAATGAAAACAAAAACAGAAGTTGTACTTCCCGGTACATTCAATGGTGAGAATCATTGGTACCCAAAAGCTCTCAATGCAACCATCCATCCGATGGTTAACTTCTTTCTCAATCTGTCTAAAGACCGTATTATTAATCGTTATTGTCACTTGAACCCTATGGTGTCGAGGGAGAAGCTTAATGAGGTATTAGAATACCGGTGCAAATATTTCCTTTGGGGAGGAGCTGACCTCATTAATTCTACATCTGCTGAAGGACGCAGACAAATGGTAATATTAGAGAATAACTCTTGTCCGTCTGGACAAAAATCAATGCCTCTTTTAGATGATAATAAAGAAGATGGATCTTATAAGTTATTAATTGAGCGGACCTTTAAACCCATGCTAAAACCAAAAAAAGGCGTAGTGAGTGTAAAAGGAAAGCTCGGCTTAATCTATGACAAGAATCTAATGGAAACTTCAGGTTATGCTAGAGTAATAGCTGATGTATTCAACGAAGAAGTAATATATATTCCATATTACAATGGCGAAGACAATGATCATGTGAAGATTGAAAATGATATCTTTCATGTGTTTTATGATGAGGAATGGGTTCCTCTAAGGGCAGTATTCCGTTATGTAACACAGAAGCCTTGGAATAGGATACCCTTACATTGTAAGACTAAGGTTCTTAATCCTATAATAGCTTGTTTAGCTGGTGGCAGAAACAAAATGGTTGCTGCCAAAGCATATGATATTTATAATACAGAACTAGAAAGCTTCGGTCTCAGAATCAATACTCCAGAAACAATTTGGGATGTAAGCAAAGCAGAAATCCCTCTATGGGTACAAAAAATGGGAGGTCAGGCAGTAGTAAAAGTACCATACAGCAATGCTGGTCAGGGAGTATACACTATTATAAACCAAAAGGAACTAGATGCATTCATGGAAATGGATATAGAGTATGAAAGATTCATAGTACAAAGTCTTATAGGAAACTACGAATGGAGTTCTGTAGGTAGTAATGGTAAATATTACCATGTAGGTACTATACCATCTTCAAAAGGAGAAACATTTGTTACTGACCTGAGAATGATGGTTAGTAGCACAGAGGATGGAATTAAGCCCTTATGTGTATATAGTAGAAGAGCTGCAAAACCGCTTGCTGACACTATAGAAAATGGCGCTGATAGTTGGAGTATGTTAGGGACTAACTTATCCATCAAAGAAGGTAATAACCAATGGTCATCAGACACCAATAGGTTGATGCTTATGGATCGCAGAGATTTCAATAAATTAGGTCTAGGCTTAGATGACTTAGTAGAAGCTTATATTCAAACTGTATTGTCAACCATAGCAATAGATAAGATGTGTAAAACACTGTACAACTCAAAAGGTAAATTCCGCATTAAGCTTTTCAAATCGTTGAATAACGATGCTACTCTTCTTAACGAGATAATGCCATGATAAAGGAATATCGGATCTTAGTATTAACTGATCATACCGGTCACTCAGATCAAAATTCTATATATGCGATTTTAAATCAAATGTTGGTTCACCCAAGGTGTCACTCTATTGATATTGCTAGTAGAGGACTAAAAGAGAATACTTTGTTTTTTGATGGGATGCAAAGAGAAGCACTACTAGGTACTTCTCTCACAAAAGATTTTCAATATACTATATCGGGTAAATATTACAAGATCAATCTTCGAAAGTTAAAAGTCAAAGATTATGACTTAGTCTTGCTGAGGTTACCTAGACCTATATCTGATGAATTTCTAGAATGGCTTGCTGAAGTTTTTTCTCATGCTTCTGTAATCAATAATCCTAGAGGCATTATTATCACTAGCAACAAGAAGTACTTGGTGAATTTCCCAAAAATATGTCCTGATGCAAGGCTTTGTTATTCTATAGAAGAAATATATCAAGAGATCGCTAAATACCCTATCGTCCTAAAACCACTAAAGGAATATGGTGGTAGAGGAATACTAAGAATAAATGGAGATCTAATTGATGATGGAACAAAAGAGTATGACACCGAAATCTACCTAAAAGCGATGGAGGAAATCATTGAACGTGATGGTTACTTATCCATGAGATACCTTAAAAATGTACATCAAGGTGACAAACGAATTCTGATTGCAGGTGGAGAAATACTAGCCGCATCTCTAAGAATTCCAAAAGAAGGATCTTGGTTATGTAATATAGCTCAGGGAGGAAAATCAGAAGCTGCGAAAATCACAAAAACGGAAAAAGAAATCATTAATCATATTAACCCTAAACTCCAATCACATGGTATATTAATATATGGTGTAGATACCTTAGTGGATGATAATGGAGAAAGAGTTCTTTCTGAAATTAATACGCTAAGCATTGGTGGATTTCTGCAGACAGAAATGAATACAAATAGGCCAATAATTAAAAAATTACTAGATAAAATATTTGAACATGCTGATAAATGGACTACATAGTATTCCGCAAATAGACGAGATTGATATAACCCTAACACCAAAAGGAGAAATAAAATACTATTGGTTAAAATTAATCTCTGATGGATTCGGATCGCCGATCAATGTGCCAGTGATGGTAGCAAGAGGCGCAGAAGATGGTCCTGTGCTAGGAGTAACCGCAGCAGTCCATGGAAATGAGCTCAATGGAGTATCCGTAATTCAAAGGTTGTTTAATGAATTAGACCCAACAGAACTTAGAGGAACTATCGTTGGAATTCCTGTAGTAAATATTCCCGCTTTCATCAGGAAAAAGAGAAGATTTAATGATGGTGTTGATCTCAATCATATAATGCCTGGTAAAATTGATGGTAATATCAGCCAAGTATATGCTTATCGATTTGTAGAGAAGGTCGTTAAGAATATAGACTACTTACTAGATCTACATACCGCTAGTACAGGAAGGATCAATAGTTACTATATCAGAGCAGATATGGACAAGCCAATAGTACGAAAACTCGCACTATTGCAAAATGCAGATATCATTGTTCATAATCCTCCTTCCGATGGAACTTTGAGAGGAGCAGCTGATGATTTAGATATTCCAGCAATAACCTTGGAAGTAGGTAACCCAAGTACATTCCAAAAGAGATTAATACGCAGTGGTATAGAAGGAGTGCATAATGTATTGTGTCACTTAAATATGGTTGATGATGAAATAGTCGTAATAGAAAAAGATACAATAATTTGCAAAACGAGTAAATGGATTTACACAGATACCGGAGGGCTACTTACTGTCAAGGTAGAGTTAAGACAACTAGTAAAGAAAGGCGATAAAATTGCCGAAATCAGAAATGTATTTGGCACTAAAATTAAGGAATACTTTGCCCCTGAGGATGGTATAGTAATTGGAAAAAGTATAAACCCAGTAAATCAAACTGGTGGGCGTATACTTCATTTAGGAATCATTAAAAATTAACCTCATGTCAAAACCTAGAATAATAAAAGACTATGAAAAACTTTCTGAAAAAGTAATAGAACAAATCAAGCTTGTATATCCAATGGGGTTCACTAAGCATCTGGTCACATTTACCAACAAAAACGGTGAATTTAAAAAAGGACTTCCTTTCGAAACTGAAGAATATTATTACCTCATAAGGATGAGTTTGGCGGAAGCGGAAGCTATTGTTGAAGAAGATATTGACTATAATCAAGATGGCAATCTAAAACAGAGTGCAAAAACAAAATATGAAGACAAACATGAAAATGAAGATTTTCTCAATGAATTGAACAGCAATAGTGACAATGATTTGGGGATTGATGAGGATGAGGATGTGGACTAAAACTCTAATATTTAACTAATTTTTATAACTAATGAAAACTAAAAAAAACAACAAGCGAAATCAAGAAGTTGAAATGAATGGCCAGACGGCAAACAAAACAACTAATGATAAAATGAAACAAGTCAAAGTTAAATACAACCATAAAAATCATTGGTTGGAGCAAGATGATAGTGATTACGAATTTCCTAATTACAAAGATGAAGAAGAGTAAATGAAGAATACATATTTTGATTTTCGATTTCAAATCTGTTACAGACGGATTTATAATCTAAGACAATGATAGTACTAAAAATAGCTATTAAAAGTAGCATTCAAAATGTCTGGAATGTTTGGAATACTTCAAACGATATAACAAACTGGTATAGCGGACATAAAGATTGGAACACAACCGAATCTATAAATGAATTAAAAGTTGGAAAGTCTTTCTGTTATTCTATGATGTCTAAAGATAAAAAAAGCTCTTTCGTATTCAAAGGGCAATACACTAGAATAGATAATTACAAAATGATTCGCTACTTAATGGAAGATAAAAGAAAGGTGGAAACAACATTTCAGGAAGTAGAAAATGGGGTTATTATAATTCAAAAAATTGAAGTAGAAGATAATAATCCCCCAGAAATACAAGCGCTATGGTGGAAAACGATTCTTTCCAATTTTAAAAAATATGCAGAAAACTAACAGTGTTTGATTTACCCATTTAGTAAAATGAATTGAATATGAATGAGATCGCTCTTATAATCATATTAATGAATAATCCACACCAAAAGGAATGCATATAATTACTTATTCATGTAAAAATAAAATAACCAGATTCACAAATTAATTAGCAGATTCACGAGCTTCATTACGCTCTTTCATGATCTTTTGTTGCTCATTCTTAATGTACTCATTGTGTGCGTATGTGCTGTACAAGTATAATCCAATCACAATGATTCCAACCAAAATTGAGATATAAGGAGCGTATTTTCTTTTCATAACAGTTCGTATTAATAAAAAAGTGCACAACAAACTTCGAGCTCGCTGTGCACTATATTTCTAAAATTAGCAACTAGAAAAATATTCTAGTGAACAGATTTGCATTTACTTTTTGTAGCTGATCTTTCTCATTCTAAGGCTCAAAGGAGTTACTTCTAGGTATTCATCTTCTCTGATATATTCCATTGCTTCCTCTAAAGAGAATTTAATTTTCGGAAATATCTTAGATGCATCATCCGCTCCAGAAGAACGCATGTTTGACAATTTCTTACCTTTTACTAGATTGACTTCCAGATCATTATCTCTACTGTTCTCTCCTACTACTTGACCTACATAGATCTCATCTCCTGGATCAATAAAGAACTTACCTCTATCTTGTAATCTATCGATAGCAAAAGCCGTACAAGCGCCTTTTTCCATAGATACTAGTGATCCTTTCAATCTTGCAGGAATTTCACCTTTATGTGGTGCATACTCTAAAAATCTGTGCGTCATGATTGCTTCACCCGCTGATGCTGTAAGTACATTATTTCTTAGTCCAATGATACCTCTTGATGGGATCTCAAACTCTAAATGCTGAACATCACCTTTTGGCTCCATAATCGTAAGCATACCTTTTCTCATGGTAACTAATTCGATTACTTTACCCGAAGAAGATTCCGGTACATCAATAACCATAAGCTCAACTGGCTCACATCTTACACCATCTACTTCCTTTATGATTACTTGAGGCTTACCTACTTGTAATTCATAACCTTCTCTTCTCATTGTTTCTATCAATACTGAAAGGTGAAGAACACCTCTACCATATACTATGAATTTATCTTCCGTATCCGTTTCATGTACTTGAAGTGCAAGATTTTTTTCTAACTCAGCATGAAGTCTATCTCTTAAGTGTCTCGAGGTTACGAACTTTCCTTCTTTACCGAAGAAAGGTGAATTATTTATCGTAAACAACATACTCATCGTAGGCTCATCTACTTTAATTCTCGGTAGCGCCTCAGGTTGCTCAAGGTCAGCTATTGTATCACCAATATCAAATCCTTCTATACCAATCAATGCACAAATATCACCACATCTAGCTTCTTTAACTTTCTGCTTCACTAATCCTTCAAAAACATGAACCTCTTTAGCTCTCACTTTCTTCTGTACCCCATCAGCTTGCATGAGCATGAAATCTGTATTCTCAACGATAGTACCTCTCCTTATACGTCCAATAGCAATTCTACCTGTGAATTTTGAGAAATCCAAAGATGTAATCTGCATCTGAACTGGACCTTCGTTATATGTAGCCTCTGGTATGTGATCAAGGATAGCATCCAAAAGTGGAATGATATTATCAGTCCTTTTCTCGTGATCAAAACTCATCCATCCAAACTTAGACGAACCGAATAATGTGACAAAATCCAATTGATCTTCTGTTCCACCAAGGTTAAACATCAAATCAAAAACATCACTCTGTACTTCTTCTGGTCTGCAGTTTTCCTTGTCTACTTTATTTACAACTAGTATTGGCTTAATGCCTAATGCTAGTGCTTTTGACATTACAAATCTTGTCTGAGGCATAGGTCCTTCAAATGCATCAACCAATATCAATACACCATCTGCCATTTTCAATACACGCTCTACTTCACCACCAAAATCGGCGTGACCAGGAGTATCGATAATGTTGATTTTCGTATCCTTATAAGTTACTGATACGTTCTTACTCAAAATGGTGATCCCTCTTTCTCTTTCAAGATCGTTGTTATCAAGGTGAGCTTCTTGTCTAGTAGCTCTCTCGTCCATTGCTTGACATTGATCGATAAATTTATCTACCAATGTTGTTTTCCCGTGATCTACATGGGCGATGATGGCTATGTTTCTTACTTGCATTCTTTTAATGTTGAATTTTGAATTTTGAATTTTGAATAAATTAGATAAATTGCATTTCTGTCATCTTATTTAATATCCATTCTTTCTCCTCTTTGTTTTAATATTGAATTTTAAATATTTAGATGAATTATGATGTTGCACATTTTTCATTTCAATATCCATATTCTAAATCTTTCTTTTAATGATAAATGATTGAATTTTTAAAAGCTAGTAGAATTACTTCTTAGTGTTTGCTCTAGCTTTGGCTAAGATTTTTTTTAATTTCTTCTGCTTCATTTAAAATCCATTCCAATTCTTCTTTGTTTATTTTATATTCCAAAGCTCTTATTAATTCTAACCAATACCAACTTTCATCCGCTTCTTCAATTGCTATACTCATTTTTGAATAAAACTCATTGCTAGATCTTGCTCTACAAACCGCTCTATGGTTTGCTCCAACTGAAGTGGCTGATCTAGTTAGTTGATAGTTGATATATTATATTTTTTGAAGTGATATCTAAATGAATAGATCCTAATAATTTCATTGTCCTGATTATCCAAATTTTGATCCTTAACTTAAATTCAGTGATCCATTGAGATCTTTCATTATCCGTCATTTATTAACTCTGTTTAGTTCTTAGATAATATCAATTCAAAATGAGTCAACATCACATAAGCTATTCAAAATTTTCAATTCAAAACTGATTATTAGTCCTCGTTACACCTGATGTCTCTACCGTTATAGTCGATATTTTTGAAATATTTACTTACAGATCTTGCCTCTGTTTTATCTATTTCGAAAGTTGTATGCATTTTAGACATGTTGATATCGCCAATAGCCTTTCTTTTTACGTTACCATTTTTACTGATAAAATCTAGTAGATCTCCAGGGCTCATTTTATCTACCTTTCCGATATTGATAAACATCTTCGTTTGTTTACCTCCGCCTTTAGATGAGCTCTCTTCACGGTGACTACCTCTTTCACCAGATCGTCTCTCTATACGATCTCCTCTTTCTGGTCTATCTCTTCTCTCACCTCGGTCCCGTCTATCTCCTCTATCTCCTCTATCCTCACGATCTCCTCTTTCTGGTCTATCTCTTCTTTCACCTCGGTCCCGTCTATCTCCTCTATCTTCACGATCTCTTCTGTCACTTCTATCTCCTCTATCTTCAGATCTTCTACCACTTCTTTCTACGTCTCTTTTACGGTCTCTATCTCTTCTTCCGTCAGACTTAGATTCTCTCTTGCGATCATCTCCTCTATCGCGACCTCCTCTGTCTCTGTCCCTACCACCCCTATCGCCTCTGTCACGATCTCTTCCGCCTCTATCACGATCTCTGCTTCTACCTCTATCACGATCTCTTCCACCGCCGCTATCGCGACTAAACTCGTCTAGATTAAGATCATCTTGAATATTTGTTTTCTTTCTTATTTTCTTGAGTTGCTGAGATAGTAACTTAGCTACTATTTCATCTTTGTCAACACCAGAAAGTTGTTCTAAAACTTTATCCAAAGTTTCTTTTGGAATATCGTTTTCTGCTTCCATGAGCTTTTCAGTCCACTTCTCGATACGTTTATCTAATAGTTCCGCATACTTAGGAAGAAGGATTTTCTCGAAATCAATACTTAATGCACGAGAGATTTGCTTCATCTTACTCTTATCTTTTGGGATAAGTATAGTCAATGAAATTCCTGTTTTACCTGCTCTTGCTGTACGTCCTGATCTGTGTGTATAATAGGCAGGTGAATCAGGAAGTGTATAATGTAATACCTGTCTCTTATACACATCTGACGCTGCCGACGAAGAGGATAGTGT
>CAJXUU010000242.1 GCA_913061325.1 uncultured Saprospirales bacterium
GAGATTTCTGCCTGTCTCGTGGGCTCGGAGATGTGTATAAGAGACAGTATTAATATATGGCGATTATAGTTACTCCGAGAACTAAAGTGAACAGTATGTACCATTAATTTTTTTTCTTCGGCTATAAAAAGGAGATTAAATCCTATAATATTAAAAGAAGGTTTTTCATGTAATAATATAGTTCCTTTTTTCATTTGAGAGAATTTATATTTTTGAAGGCCGTAAAATCTAATGCATCTTCTATATTATCAGAAATCTGATAACCCTTTGCTTCGATTAGCAGTAAACTATCTTGACTTTTAATGAAGTAATATTTTAATTCATTATCCTCAGACTCTATCGTATTCTTACCTACAGGATAACGAGATTTTTTTATTACAAATTTTCTTTCTTTTAGTGGATCAATATTGTCTCGAAAAGAATAAAGCCTTTCTAATTCCAAATTTCCTTCTATATCAAATTTTTGAATTATCGATTCTATATCTTCAGTAAATAATACACTTTGATAGCCCATAAAGTGAATTAGAGCATTTGAAAAAATGAAATACTGACAAATTTTTGTGTGAAAATCATCATAATCACCGGCTTCAACATCCAATCTTGTATATAAATAATTACCTAGCACAAAATCACTTTCTTTTTTTAACATTTTTTTCATTTACCAAAAATTTGGAAGGGAATTAAAAGGAACTTCAATAAATCCAGAGCCATTTGGTCTAAGTATCTTAAAACTTTCATCTGCTTGTTGTTCAATTTTCCATGTTTCTGGCGTAGAGCTAGAATTTACAAATTTACCATTAGAGTCCAAATGTACACGTAATTCAATATTGGCACTACCTCCCGAAGTATTACTCATTTTGAAAGCATGTCCATATGGATCAAAATCGGGTGCAGGCCAGTCTGGATTTTCATAAGTGTGTGGCCAAGAAACAGATTCTATTGGATCAACCCAAGTTACTGGTATATTCTCTATTCCAGCTAATTTAACTGCCATCAATCGTCTATGATCAACTGTCCAAGTTCCTTTTGCACTTGGATCCAAATTTTCAAAGAGCCGTATTTGATTCTCCAAAGGAAAAAATTGCTCAACTGTTAAGGACCCTATTTTTAATTCGTAAAAATTCTTAAGCACAAAATATCCATTACCATGAGAATTATTAATACTTTTTTGCATTAGTTTTATTAAATTTACAGCTATATTAGTTAGAGGATTATCAGGTATTGTCCTCGGAATCAGATTTTCAGTTATATTATTAGGGTTAGTTGGAAAAGTATACAGATGCCCTTTCTCAACAAAATTCTTAAACCTAAATCTTAATTCCCCAGTTGCAAGGTCTTCAATAACCAAAAACGGTTCTGTAATTTCTTCTCCATCCCAACTAAATGTAAATTCAATTTCACCATCGACAGGAGAACCTTCCTTTAGTTTAACTTTTGGCACACCATCAACATCAAACAACTCGCTCATCCTTGCCCTTACCTCTATTGGGAAACCTCCATCTACTAGTTTAGCGTAGTTTTTAAGTCTTGCAGATCTGACCAATGAATTAGGGGCATTACCGATGTAAATATCCAATGGAGTAGCCGTGGTCGGCGTAGGAGCATAATTATAATCCTGAAAAAGTGTAGATGCGTAACAATTGCTAGTCAACACTGCAGTTTCTACACTGGCAGTTTCGTCATTTAGATTGACTCGGTCTATATTGGATAAGGGTCTAGATAATTCAGCCTCATTCGTTAAGTGATTACTAATGTCTAAAAAAGAGAAATATGAATTATCTCCTTGCCCGGAAAGTGAAATACTTGTAACTATAAATAATATTCCTAAAATATAATTTTTCATCTTTTGTTATTTTATTAATCTAAACATTGTTTTGCATCAGGAAAAGCATCATCAAAATATTCCCATATTTTCACTTTCTTCTCCATATCATCTACATTATCTGTATTTTTAAAAAAGGTTAGCAAAGCATCACTGCCCCCGTCAAGACCATCTACGAATTTATCTATTTTACCTTCATTTTCGAGAAAATTCATGATTCCATTTATCTTTTGTTCTAACAAAGGTTCAACATCCTGCAGTGCATTTACTTTTACATATAATGTGTGCAATATTGCTTTGAAATTATCTGATTTATCTAAAGTACTAAGTGCTATTGGCAAACGGTAGAAATCAGCTTCTTCCTGTTTTACAATCTGGACTACACTTGTATTTCCAGTTTTAGCTTCTTCACTTATCTTAGCAAAAAGAGCAATGTGATTATCGGCATCATTCAAATTAGCTGGATCAGGTATATTTAGTCTTTTTACATTGTCTAATAGCAAACCTGCCACAGCAATATCTTTAATGTCATTTGCAGATAGTCTGCTTTCCAAGATATCAGTTATAGCCATTTGAATGTTACCTGCATCTTTAGCTGCATCTAGTAAATCTATAAGAATTGCCAATTTTAATATTGCTTGAAAATATTTGTTAGTCTCAATAGTCGACTTTCCTCCAAGAGCATGCTTATAAGAGATTGAAAGTTGATCCAAATCACTTATCGCCTGTATTGAAGAACTCGCTAGGAGTACTCCAGCCATTGCTCTAGTTAATTTTGTAGAATTTAACAACACCCCTTTAACAGCACCGTATACACCTGTAAATGTTAAGGCTAAATTGATAGCGTTTTCGATTTGAGCTTGTTTTTTTGCCTTTATTTTTGCCGCTAATACAAAGGCTGGCATTGGCTTAGTGAAGTATTGACAAGGATTAGTGGATTCACCAAAACAACAATCACTTGAATACATTGGATAAGGAATTTTTACGGGATACACTATATCAAAAAAGCCTATTGCACTCTCATCAGAATTATCTATTGGTAAGTGAAATTTCAATTCTTCTTCTGGACATACCCACCCAGAGACTGTTAAATTAGCAGCTTGACAAAATGATGTTTCAAACTTAAATGATACTTCATTACTTGAAATAGGATTGCTACTCTCCGAAATCAATTTATAAAAACCTACATGTTCAGTGCTAGTTCCACCCGCTGTTCCTCTATAATTACTAGTATATGTACCATTAGTATGAGAATGCTCTGTTGTATGTAAATCATAAATAAGTATATTTTCAGCTCCAGAAAGGTCAGTAATATCTTCCTCTTGACTTATAATTAAATCTTTTAAATTATCTACTACTTGATCCCCTGTGACACCAAATGGATGGCCTGTATAATTTTTAGTTATATATTTTTCCCATAATATTTGCTGATGAAGTTTTAACTCATTAATCAAATCTTGCCGATTTTGATCAGTATATGCGTCAAGATTGGTAACTTTAGAAACTATTTCATCAAATCTTGCCCAATTATTTTCTCGCCTCCAAACACCTAAAAGCAAAGCAGCACCACTGCCTGGATTTACACCCGTTTTAAAATAATCATCACTAGAAAATTCACCAATAAGACAAATAATATTATTTAATAACTCTGGAAATGGTAAATCATTTAAATTGAAAAAGCAGGAATAAAAAGTTTTGACACTAAAATCACTTTTTTCTATCGATGGGTAATTTATATCAGTGTATATATTTAGCATATAATTTTTATAGTCTCCTTGAGCACCTGTAAGAATATAGTCCTCCAACTTTGATTCAGCAAAAGCCACAACATGCGCTTTATCAGTAAAGAAGTTGGACACAGGTCCGGTTAGCCCAGTATTGTTATAATCATAAATAATAAAATCAATTGCTCTTGCAGTAAGTCCTAAGTCCTCTATATAATCCTGATCAAAAGTAGGATCATTACAATGAGATAAGTAAAATGTTCTGGCTTCCTCCGTTACTAACATAAAAAGGAACTGTTCACAAGTAGTTAGATTCTCTGGTTCATATGGAAATAGGAGGCTTATATTTTTTTCTACAATAGAAGCAAGGATTGCAAATGGATTCCCTGGATAAGTAATATAAGGACTATTTACATTTTTATAATCTTTAAAATTTGGGTTAGCTTGCGCTAATTCTAATGGACTCTTTAAATCCTTCCCTGCTACATTATTCCACATCTGGGAAATCTTCAAATTAATACTTAACTCAGGTGTTAAATTAGGATTTACTGTTTTTCGAGCAATATTGGTTTTCTCTATAGTTGCAAATGCAAAAATTAAAATGGTCCAAGCATCATCCCCCCAGTCTCCCTGAGGATATTCAATTTTAAATTCATCATTCAAACCGTTGATAAACTTAGTATAAAAAGCGTCTATTTTCTGATTATATTTGACCCCAGTCGTCGGAATTATTGAAACGAAATCAGCTACGATACCATGGCTGGTACCTGGATTTGTTTCAATTAAACTTTTAGAAAACAACGGAATTTGTAAAATATCTAAAACGATGATGAATTGTTGTCTATATGCAGCATTATATTTAGTAGTGTTGTAATGAACTAATGTTTCATTGAATAAATCGATACTTGGTACAAGACCACTTGGATCATAAAACCATTCATTTTCAATTAATTTTACCGAAGAGGAGGTAAATGATTTTGGCAATGGTCTTCTAAATTCAAATTTCTCACCAGGTCTGTATACATAGGTATAGTTTAGCTGATCTTTTTTACCTGCCTTCAACAAGTCGTTATTCATTTTCATGAATTTCTTTACTTGTTCTTTGGCTTCTTGAATATACTCATTCAATATAGCTGTATTTGCATAGCTATCGCCAGAAAACATACAGAAAATAAGTACTAAAAAAACTAATTTTTTCATTGTAATATCGTTTATCTATTAATTTTTATATAAATATTGGACAATGGCTTTTTTGAAAGCCATTTTAATATCTTCCTCTAGATCTGGATAGATTTGTTGCCAATCATTGAATAATGGATCTATATCTGTTTTCTCCTTTACTTTTACAGAAATCTTATTTATAGTCTCTTCACTCATGTTACTTAACACCTTAAGCATCACCTTAATCTCTTCTAAAGAAAGTGGATTCGTTGAGTCATTTATCTTAATAGTCAATTGATCCATGAGAATGCAAAAATCTCGATTCGATTCTTTTTGATAATATTCTAAAATCATATCATTATCTGATGTCTCTTCATAGGGTTCTATCAGAGCATAATCAAATGAATAAACATTTTCAAACATAGGTATACTTTGATCACCTTCTGGATTTCCATCGATCATACCATTTAATATAACCTCAAGCTCAGTAGGAGTCACAATCAAATCACTATTATCCAGATTGAAGTTTTCTACATTAGTTATTTCAGCATCAGGATCGCAAGACTCTCTCAATTCTTGAATAGCCCACGGAACAAACTTTGTGAGCGCTCCTAAAATAGCTGCTAATTCTGCGTTATACTGATCGATACAATCCTGAAGAAGACCAGAAACGGTTTTTATTTGTTGTTTAATTACATCTTTCTCAGCATCTGTAAGATTTTCGTTGGTTTCCAAAGTATTTTTAAGCCCTATAAGAGTTGCCTCATGCAACTTAATACAATTCACAATTGCTGGATCAACCAAATGGCTTGTAGTTTCTAACAATGCCTCAATATTCTCTAACATTGGGATCAACTCCTCGAGTATCTCATTGATATCTTCTAATGTCGATATTATAACATCTAATGAGCCATTTATAGCATCACTTAGTTCATCTCCAAGCAATGCAAGACCAAATCCGTCAATCTCCAAGTACCCGTCAATCAATTGTCTATTGTTACTTATCGTAATATCCTTGAATTTAAGATTTAATCTAGCTGCATTGAAATAAGGAATACTTATATATCCATTACCAGAAAACTTACCATATCCTCCCGTAGCTTCTTTTACACTAACGACAAAATCAGATGCTGTAAAATCCTCTCCTCCACTTAAAGAAGGCAATAAGGTATATGTAGAAAGATCAACAGGGTCTAAAGAAACACCACACAGTATCGGAGAGTCACCAAATGGCACATCAACAGTAAAGGTGAGTGATTGTGGATTACTATTTGGACAATTTGCAGTTATTGTAATTGTATAAACATATCCTCCTGTCAAATTTGAGATTACAATTGGCGATGTGGCCCCTAAAGATAACTCAATTGGATTGTTTTGACCATCGTTTATAACGACTGAAATATTTTCATATCCTGACATGTCATTGGATACATATAAATAAAAGTCACTTTCATTTTCAATAAGTGGATTTTGATCCATGCCAGTAGTTAATTCTAATATATCACAAGGACAAGAATCAGAAATTGGATTACCCGCTGCATCTAATTCATTAGGCTCCTCAGGACATGGATCAATCTCATCACAAAGAGTATCGCCGTCCGAATCTGGCTTCTCTACTCCTATACATTCGCAGTCACCATCCATATTTGTAACATATTTATCATGGTGTGTGCATTCATTATTATCATCACATGGATCTCCAGGATTGACAGAGAAGATATTACCATCGCTATCCGTAAAGTCACATGATTCTTGTATTCCATTTTCGTAAACACATTCTTGGCCTGATGGTAAAATGATAGTACCGCTAAATGGATCCTGAAGATCAAATTCTTCTGGAAGAATAACATCAACCGATCCACCGTCTTCATAAAAACCTGATAATTCTATCTCGACACCATTTATCACATATGTTCCAAACATTTCATTAAGATCAAAGTCGCCATTTATAGGGAGATCGAATGATAATCGCTTTACGTCTGATGTTTCACTTACAAATATGTCAGAAGGACAAATTAGCGGCACAATTTCAGTATCTGTAAGGCTACATTGTTGATGATCAGAATATACAATACTAGCTATGTCAAAGTCATACGTTTGACTTCCATATTGACCTAGCGGGTATATCACCTCCGTAGTCCCATCTTCCAATTCTCTAGAAAAATCTATGATCAAGTATTCCCAATTTACAAATGGACCATTATTAACTTTCCCTTGAAAATTTATTGGCTCAGGGTAATCCCCTTCTGATAGATTATCTGTATCAAAAATTAACACCAGTCCAATTCCTTCTACAATCTTCCAATCAACTGGACAAATAGGCTTAAACGGTGGATCAATACAATCTGGCAATCCATTGTCATTATAATCCATAGGAAGGTCTCCTGGGTACTGACCTCCAAGATCCAAAGGATCCCCATCTGGTATACCTGGACATACATCACAATTTATCAATGTGCGTGCATCATCAGCGCCTTCATCAGTTTCATTGCCTATATAATCAACAAATACAGTGATTTGGCCAAAACCAAAAATTTCTTTTTCCACCATTATTGTGTTTCCATCTTCATCCTCTTGGACTACTCCATTTATCACAAGAGCTACATTTTCAATCACACCAGGACCAAGTTCACATTCCTCACAATCATATACTCCATCATCATCACTATCGATATATACACCAAGACACTCACAGTCTTGTGTGATCACATCATCATAGGTGCATGAGTTACCATCGTCACAGACGTCACCAGGACCAGTTGGAGTAGCATAGCCTTCTTTTGTCGCTACTAGTACCTCTGTATTGTCATTATCATCATTATCATCCTTACTATAGGCCAGTAATATTTCGTCAGCTTCGTCTTGTGTGTCTGCAAATATTACACCATCGCACTTATCAAAACAGTCCATGATTCCATCTCCGTCACTATCTATTTCTTGATATGGAATATAGCCTTCATTAGGTGCTCCATAATCATCAAATTCTTCTAAAATTAAAATTCCCTCATCATCTCTAGCCGGCCAGCATTGATCGATGAGGTCACATGTTCCGTCACCATCACTATCAATGGTCTCTGACGGCTCACCATTTGGGAGCATCTGTTGCTCACACGTACATGGCACCTCATCCCCTGGATCATATGGATCATAGTTAGGATTAGATACTATCCCATAGATGATACATGGATCGGCATTGGCTGGTGGACACTCTACATAGTGATAGCCATCTGTCTCTGCAAAAGCTGGATCTTGTGTGCATTCGTCGCCAATGACTACATCTACACATCTTTCATCTACTAAATTAATCGCCTGCGTATTCTTAACGATACAATTACAACTACAGTCTAATTCGAAATAGACATAACATTTTTCAAGTCCTGAGTAAAAATGCCCAGCTTCATTGTAGTCAGTTTCGTCTAGTTCATAGGTACCTTTTAATTCAATATAGCACCCTGACACTACAGGATTATTACTGTCATCTGGATTAGTTCCAACAAGGACACCAGGATTTACCGTGTAAAGGAACATATTGAGTAGTTGCGCTCGTTCTCTAGCATATCCTTCTTCAGGGTCCCATTCACAAAGAATTATTGAATTATCAATAAAGTCCTGATCACTAAAATCATGCGTTCCCGATAACTGCCCTTCTCCTTCTTTGTATGCTTCTTTATCTGGAGCTGGATCAAGAATATTTACAATCCCGTCATTGTCAGCGTCATTAACGCTTTGGTTTTCCAATTGTTTTTTCAATATAGGAAAAGGAAGGTATTGTAACATTGCTTCATTATTCACTAATTTTCCCTTTAAATAATCATTCATAGCAATTAAATTGTTAAACATTATTTTGGGGTTCTCTCCTTGATGACACTCGATGTCATTAAGTAATTGCTCTAAAAATTTACAATATGGGATATCCTCTGGTTCACAATCCATCGATATCTCATCTTCCTCGCAATCAGGGATTCCATCATTATCAGAATCTAGATAGTCAGGATAACCTGGACATTGATCCAATGTATCACATACCATATCATCTGTCTCTTATACACATCTGACGCTGCC